>CAIWPS010000570.1 GCA_903914615.1 uncultured beta proteobacterium
ACCGCACCCGGCAATCCGCCCGTGCCGTTCGACGGCAAGCGCATGATCTTTGGCGGCTTCGAACAGGTTGTCGAAGTGAAGGCCTGAGCGGCGGTGCGACGCCGTACATGGCGGCGGGGCTGCCACGGCGGACATGGGGCGCATTCCGTCCGCGCCCGGGCCAATGGCGCCGGGCCGGCGCAATCGGTGCCTGTTCCGGGGTCGGCTGACGCCGCTCAACCCCGCCCTCAAGGATGCGGGTCTGACTCCAGGGTGGACCGGCCGCGGCCTTCGCGGACGTGGATCTGCACGAAGCCGTCTTCCTCGCCTTCGGCAGCGGCCCGATGCGTCGCGCCGTAAGCGGTCGCCGGCGATGGCACCGCCGTCACACCGGCCCGATCGCGGCATCGACCACGGCCTGGGCTTCCTGCAGGACGGCCTGCAGGTGCTCGGCGCTGCGAAAGCTTTCGGCGTAGATCTTGTAAATGTTCTCGGTACCGGAAGGCCGCGCCGCGAACCAGCCCCCGACCGTGCTGACCTTGATGCCGCCGATGGCAGCGCCGTTGCCCGGGGCCTGGGTCAGGATGGATTCGATCTTTTCGCCGGCCAGTTCGGTGGCGGCCACCTGCTGCGGCGACAGCGCGGCCAGTCGCCGTTTCTGCGCCGGTGTGGCGGCAGCCTCGACCAATTGCGCCACGGGGCTGCCCAGCTGGCTGGCCAGCTCGGCATAGAGCAGGCCCGGGTCGCGCCCCGCCACGGCCGTGATCTCGGCGGCCAGCAGCGCCGCGGTGATGCCGTCCTTGTCGGTCGTCCACGCCGAACCGTCGCGCCGCAGAAAGCCCGCACCCGCGCTCTCCTCGCCGGAAAAACCCAGGCTGCCGTCAAGCAAGCCGGTGGCGAACCACTTGAATCCCACCGGCACCTCGAACACCTTGCGGCGCAGGCGCGAGGCGACGCGGTCGATCAACGCCGTGCTGACCACCGTCTTGCCGATGGCGGCCTGCGCGCCCCACAGCGGCCGGTGCCGAAACAGGTGGTCGATGGCGGCGCAGAGGTAGTGGTTCGGCGGCAGCAGGCCCTGCGTCGGCGTGACGATGCCGTGGCGGTCGTGGTCGGTGTCGCAGGCGAAGGCGATGTCGTAGCGGTCCTTCTGCGCGATCAGGCGCTGCATCGCATAGGGCGAGGACGGGTCCATGCGGATCTGGCCGTCCCAGTCCAGCGTCATGAAGGCGAAGGTCGGGTCGACGACCTCGCTGACCACCGCGAGGTTCAGGCCCCAGCGCTCGGCGATGGCCGCCCAGTAGTGCACGCCGGCGCCCCCCATGGGGTCGACGCCCAGGCGCAGCCCGGCATCGCGGATGGCCTGCAGGTCGACCACCTGGTCCAGCTCAGCGACGTAATGGGTGCGGTAGTCGTGCCGGTGCGTCGTTGCCGCCTGCAGTGCCTGCGCATGCGGCATGCGGCGTACGCCCTGCAGGCGGCATTCCAGATAGGCGTTGGCGGCGGCCTGGATGGGGCCGGTGACCTCGTCGCCCGCCGGGCCGCCGTGCGGCGGGTTGTACTTGAAGCCACCGTCGCGCGGCGGGTTGTGCGAGGGCGTGATGACGATGCCGTCGGCGCGCGCCGTACCGCCTTGGCGGTTGTGGTTGACGATGGCGTGCGAGATCGCCGGCGTCGGCGTGAACTCGTCGTCGGTCGCCAGCATCACGTCGACGCCGTTGGCCGCCAGCACCTCCAGCGCGCTGGCGCAGGCCGGTGCCGACAGCGCGTGCGTGTCGATGCCCATGAACAGCGGGCCGCCGATGCCCAGGCGCCGGCGCTGGTCGCACAGGGCCTGCGTGATGGCCAGCACATGCCATTCGTTGAACGACACGTCGAAGGCCGAGCCGCGGTGGCCCGAGGTGCCGAAGGCCACCCGCTGCGCGGCCACCGTCGGGTCGGGCCGTTCGGCGTAGTACGCCGCGACCAGCTTGGCCACGTCGATGCGCGGGGCTGCGGACGCCGGCTGGCCGGCGAGGGGGCTGATGCGGGTGGCGATGATGGGGCCGGGCACCGCCGGCCTCAGGCGCAGTCCGCCCGCCCGGGCGCTGCGATCACCGCTGCGACCCCGTCGCTGCGCGCTTCTCGCGGATGCGCGTCAGCAGGGCGTGCCACGAGGTCGCGAAGGCGTCGACGCCTTCGCGCTGCAGCCTGCTCGCCAGGGCGTCGTCATCGACGCCTTCGCGGTGGAATTCCTCGATCACGGCCTCGGCATAGCCGCCGTCGGCCGGCAGCGCGCCTTCGACCCGGCCGTGGTCGGCAAAGGCCAGCAGCGTCTTCTCGGGCATCGTGTTGATCGTGCCGGGCGCGGCCAGCGCCTGCACGTACAGCGTGTCGGGCGCCGCGGGGTCCTTGATGCCGGTGCTGGCCCATAGCAGGCGCTGCGGCTGCGCACCGGCGGCGGCGAGCCGCTGCCAGCGTTTGGACGCCAGCAAGGCGCAATGCGCCTTGTAGGTGCGCATCGCGATGGCGATGCCCAGCCGGTTGTGGAAGGGCGAGGCCAGCTCCAGCTTCACCGCCACGTCCCAGCGGCTGACGAAAAGCGACAGCACCGACGCCACCTTCAGGTCCAGACCGGCGGCCAGCCGCCGCTCCAGGCCGCGCAGGCACGCCTCGGCCGCAGCCATCGTCTGCTCGCGCGAGAACAGCAGCGTGACGTTGACCGGCACGCCGTCGAAGACGACCTGCTCGATCGCCTCCAGGCCCTGCGTTGTGCCCGGGATCTTGATGAACAGGTTGGCCTTGGCAGCCTTCTCGCACAGCCGGTTCGCTGCCTGGATGGTGTGGGCGGTGTTGTCGGCCAGCAGCGGCGAGACCTCGAGCGAGACCCAGCCGTCCACGCCCTGGCTGGCGTCGAAGGCCGGGCGGAACAGGTCGGCCGCCTCGCCCAGGTCTTCGAGGGCGAGTTCGAAGAACAGGTCCTCGTCCGACAGGCCGGCATCGGCGAGCACGCGAATGCTGGCGTCGTAGCTGCTGCTCTCGCCGATGGCGTGCTCGAAGATCGTCGGGTTCGAGGTCAGCCCGGTCACCGACAGGTCGCTGATGTAGCGCGCCAGTGTGCCGCTGGTCAGCAGCGTGCGCGTGATGTTGTCGAGCCAGAGGCTCTGGCCGAGCCGGTGCAATGCCTGTGTCGCGTTCATGCGGTTCACCTGGGGGTCATTTGGGTTGGGGGCTGCGCCGGCCGCCGGCCGCATCGCGGGCAGGCTGCTCGGCATGGCCGCCGAATTCATGCCGCATCGCCGACTGCAGGCGGTTCGCGAAATCGGCTTCGCCGCGCGAGCCGAAGCGGGCGTAGAGCGCCGCACTGAGCACCGGCGCGGGTACGGCTTCATCGATGGCGGCCTGGATCGCCCAGCGGCCCTCGCCGGAGTCGGAGACGCGGCCTGCGAAGCCGGCCAGGGCGGGGTCGGCGGCGAGTGCCGCGGCGCTCAGGTCGAGCAGCCCGGAGCCGATCACGCTGCCGCGGCGCCACAGCGCGGCGATCTCGGGCAGGTTCATGTCGTAGCGGTAGAGCTCGGGCTCGCGCAGCGGCGTGGTCTCGGCATCGACCGCGGCGCTGGCCTGGCCGATGTTGGCGTGGCGCAGGATGTTGAAGCCCTCGGCATAGGCCGCCATCAGGCCGTACTCGATGCCGTTGTGGACCATCTTGACGAAGTGGCCCGCGCCATGCGGACCGCAGTGCAGCCAGCCCTGGTCGGCGCTGCCGGCACCCGACCGGCGACCCGGCGTGGGTGCCGCGCTGCCCGCGCCCGGCGCCAGGGTCGCGAAGACGGTGCCGAGCCTTTGCACGGCCGCCTCGTCGCCGCCGACCATCAGGCAGTACCCGCGATCCAGCCCTGCAACGCCGCCGCTGGTGCCGACATCGAGATGGTGGATGCCGGATTCCTGCAGCGCAGCGGCGTGCCGCAGGTCGTCACGGTAGTGGGAGTTGCCGCCATCGATGACGGTGTCGCCCGCGGCCAGCAGCGGCGCGAGTTGCGCCAGCAGCGCGTCGACCGCGGCGGCCGGCACCATCAGCCAGACGGCGCGGGGCGGCTCCAGCTGGCGCACCAGGTCCTGCAGCGAACTCGCGCTGCGCGCTCCCTCTGCGACCAGCGCCTGCATGGCCTGCGGCAGGTGGTCGTGGACGACGCAGCCGTGCTCGCCGCGCAGCAAGCGCCTGACCATGCTGGCCCCCATGCGGCCGAGGCCGATCATGCCGATCTGCATTGCCATGCTCCAGTCCTGTCAAGGCAGACGGCTCCGGGCCCGGGCACGGGCTGGGCCGGTGATCGCGCCCGCAGACCCGCCGCACGGCTGGGCCATCGACCCGCGGGCGCCGCGCGCTGAAAGGCACTGTGGGCGTGGACCGCCCGCGGGTCTGTTCGCTGTCGCACGCAGGCCGCGTGCCGAGGCAGCCGCCGCGGCACGCGGCCGCCGGCGGCGTCACTGCGACACGTGGATCACGTCGCGCAGCAGCGGGTAGATGTGGTTCTGCCAGCGCCGGCCGCTGAACACGCCGTAGTGGCCGACGCCGGGCTGCACGTAGTGCGTGCGCATGTAGGGGCGCAGGCTGCTCGCGATGTCCTGCGCCGCCAGCGTCTGGCCGATGGCGCAGATGTCGTCGCGTTCGCCTTCCACCGTCACCAGCGCGGTGCGGCGGATGGCGGCCGGGTCGACGGTGCGGCCCTTGAACTTCAGCTCGCCCTTGGGCAGCGCGTACTTCTGGAACACCAGTTCCACCGTCTCCAGGTAGAACTCGGCCGAGAGGTCGGCGACGGCCAGGTACTCCTCGTAGAACGCCTGCGTCACCTGGGCCTTTTCGGTCTCGTCGTCGAGCACGTGGCGGTAGTAGTCGCTGAAGGCATTGCGGTGGCGGTCCGGGTTCATGCTCATGAACGCCGCCAGCTGCACGAAGCCCGGGTAGACGCGGCGGCCGGCGCCGGCGTAGCGCCAGGGCACGGGGCTGATGAGGTTCTGCTCGAACCACGAGATCGGCTTCGAGGTGGCGAGCTTGTTGACCTCGGTCGGGCTGATGCGGCAGTCGATCGGGCCGGCCATCAGGGTCAGGCTGGCGGGCGCCGCCGGGTGGCCGTCCTCGGCCATCACCGCCACGGCGGCGAGCGCGGCGACGCAGGGCTGGCACACCGCCACCACGTTGGCGTTCGGGCCCATCGCGCCAAGGAAGTCGATGATGTGCTGCGTGTACTCGTCGAGCCCGAAGCGGCCAGCCGCCAGCGGCACGTCGCGCACGTTGTGCCAGTCGGTGACGTGAACGTCGTGGTCCTGCAGCAGCGTGCGCACGGTGTCGCGCAGCAGGGTCGCGAAGTGGCCCGACATCGGCGCCACCACCAGCACCTTGGGCTGCGTCGGCTGGCCGGGCTTGACGAAGCGGCGCAGGGTCGCGAAGGGCGTGACCTGCACTTCCTCCTCGACGACCGCCACGTCCTCGCCCTTGACCCGCACGTGGTCGATGGCCCAGGGTGGCCGCCGGTGCGTCACCTCGGTCAGCGCCAGCAGCTTGAGCGCCGCCGCCAGGTGGCGGTGGCCCGGCGGCCGCAAGGCACCCAGTCCGTTGCCCGTGAGGAAGGGCAGCGACAGGCTCGCCGCCGTTCGCAGCGGCCACATCAGGTCCGTGTGGGTCTGGTAGGCCGGGTACATGGTCGTGGTCGGGCCTCGGGTCGTCGGGTGGGGGGTCCACGCAACAAAGGTGCCAGCGGCATGGCACGGCGCTTGCACCTTGGCATGCGGCCCACCGACACGCGAAAGGCGCTGCATGCCCGTCGTGACCCCTACCAAGCGCAAGCCCGCCGTGCGCAAGACCGGCCCCGTGAGCCTGGCGCGCAAGCCCGCCCGCGTACCCGCGCCGCCCGCGGCGCGCGCGGCCACCGCCACCACGCTCACGCTGAGCAGCAAGAACTACTCGTCGTGGTCCTTGCGCGGCTGGCTGCTGCTGCGCTTTGCGGGGCTCGACTTCAAGGAGCTGATGGTGGCCGCGGACGATGCCGATGCGCGCCGCGAACTGCTGCTGCTGGCGCCTTCGATCCGCGTGCCCTGCCTGTCGCACGAAGGTGCCAAGGTCTGGAACGTGATGGCCATCGCCTACTACCTGGACGAGATCTGTCCCGGGGCCGGCCTGCTGCCCGCCGAGCGCATCGCGCGCGCGCACTGCCGCTCGGTGTGCGGCGAGATGAACTCGGGTTTCGCCAACCTGCGCTCGTCGCTGCCGATGAACCTGAAGGCGCACCACCCCGGCCACAAGGTCTGGGGCGGCGCGCTGCCCGACATCGAGCGCGTCGTCGAGATCTGGACCGACTGCCTGCAGAAGTACGGCGGCCCGTTCCTCTTCGGTGCACGGCGAACGATGGCCGACGCCATGTTCGCGCCCGTGGCCACGCGCTTCCTCACCTACGACGTCAAGCTGCCCGAAGCCTGCCGCGGCTACTGCGCCACGGTGATGGCGATGCCCGAGATGCAGGCCTGGGTGGCCGCCGCGAAGCTGGAGCCCGACGAGATCGAGGAACTCGACATGGACTTCTGACCTGTCCCCGCCGCACCAAGGCGGCGCAGCCGCGCCCGAAACCTTGCATGGCCGTCATGCCGACCC
>CAIWPS010000571.1 GCA_903914615.1 uncultured beta proteobacterium
CGGCGCCACCACCGACTCGATGTACATGGGCTTCTACAGCGACACGCTGCCCACCAACAACGTCACCGACTTCCTGGTCCGCGTCGTCAAGCCCAAGCTCGATTCGGTGGAAGGCGTGCAGACGGCCGAGATCCTGGGCGAGCGCCAGTTCGCGCTGCGCTCATGTCTGGACGCCGGCAAGATGGGCGCCTTCGGCCTCACCGCCACCGACGTCAGCACCGCGCTGGCGTCCAACAACTACCTCGCCGCGCTGGGTTCGACCAAGGGCCAGATGGTCAGCGTGGCGCTGACCGCCGGCACCGACCTGCACACGGTGGACGAGTTCAAGCGCCTGGTCGTCAAGCGCAGCGGCGACACCGTGGTGCGGCTGGAAGACGTGGCCACGGTCACGCTGGGCAGCGAGAACTACGACTTCAACGTCGCCTTCAGCGGCAAGCGCTCGGTCTTCATCGGCATCAAGGTGGCACCCGACGCCAACATCCTGGAAGTCGCCAAGCGCGTGCGCGACGGCTTCCCCGCCATCCAGAAGCAGCTGCCCAGCGGCCTGACGGGCCAAATCGTCTACGACGCCACCGAGTTCATCAACACGTCCATCGAGGAGGTGGTGAAGACGCTGGTCGAGGCGCTGCTCATCGTCACCGTCGTCATCTACCTCTTCCTGGGCAGCTTCCGCGCCGTCGTCGTGCCCTTGATCGCCATGCCGCTGTCGCTGGTGGGCACCTTCTTCGTCATGCTGGCCTTCGGCTACTCGATCAACCTGCTGACGCTGCTGGCACTGGTGCTGGCCATCGGCCTGGTCGTCGACGACGCCATCATCGTGGTCGAGAACGTCGACCGCCACATGAAGGAAGGGCAGACGCCGCTGCAGGCCTCGATCATGGCGGCACGCGAGCTCGGCGGGCCGATCATCGCGATGACGGTGGTGCTGATCGCCGTCTACGTGCCCATCGGCTTCCAGGGCGGCCTGACCGGCGCGCTGTTCACCGAGTTCGCGTTCACGCTGGCCGGTGCGGTGGCGGTGTCGGGCGTGATCGCGCTGACGCTGTCGCCGATGATGTCCTCGCGCATCTTCAGGAAGGAGCAGGACGAGGGCCGCTTCGTCAAGCTCATCGACCGCGGCTTCGAGAAGGTCCAGCACGGCTACCACCGCATGCTTCACGGCGTGCTGGCCACCTGGCCCGTGCTCATCGTGATGGGTGCCATCCTGATGGGCTGCGCCTTCCTGATGTTCAAGATGTCGCAGTCCGAGCTCGCGCCCGAGGAAGACCAGGGCATCGTCGGCTCGCTGCTGACGGGCCCGCCCACGGCCACGGCGCAGCAGATGCAGACCTATGCCGAGCAGGTCTTCGATGTCGCGCACGCCATGCCCGAGTACGAGCAGATGTTCCAGATCACCGGCGCGCCGACGATCAACCAGGGCTTCGGCGGCGTGCTCTTCAAGTCCTGGGGCGAACGCACGCGCAGCGCGCACGAACTGCAGCAGGACCTGCAGGCCAAGTTCAACCAGATCGCCGGCGTGCGCGTGGCGGCCTTCCAGTTCCCGCCGCTGCCCGGTTCGTCGGGGCTGCCGGTGCAGTTCGTCATCACCAGCACCGAGCCTTTCGAGAACCTCAACAGCGTCGCCCAGGAGGTGGTGGCCAAGGCGCAGAAGGCGCAGCTGTTCTACTTCTCCGACGTCGACCTCAAGCTTGACAAGCCGCAGGCCACGGTGGTGGTGGACAAGGACAAGATCGCCACGCTGGGGCTGACGCAGGCCGACGTCGGCAACGCGCTGGGCGCGGCGCTGGGCGGCGGCTACGTCAACTATTTCTCCATCGCCGGGCGTTCGTACAAGGTCATTCCGCAGGTGCTGCAGACCGACCGCCTGAACCCCTCGGACGTGCTGGACTTCTACATCAAGACCCCGTCGGGCAGCGTCATCCCGGCGAGCACCGTGGCCAGCCTGAAGATGGACGTGGTGCCGGAGTCGATCAACCGCTTCCAGCAGCTCAATTCGGTGACGATCTCGGGCGTCTCGGGCAAGTCGCAGGGCGAGGTGCTGGACTTCCTGCGCCAG
>CAIWPS010000572.1 GCA_903914615.1 uncultured beta proteobacterium
GGCAGGTCGGCATGGTCGACCCCTCGGGCCCGCTGCCGGTCGCCGGCGGCCGCCTGAACGGCTGCCGCCAGCGGCCCTGCGGCGATCGCCGGGTGCCTGGGCATCGCGCCCGGCATCGCGGGCCCGCCAGGTGCCTGCACGGGCCGCAGCGTCGACGCCTGCGAGGCCGCGCCGAGGTCGGGGGTGGCTGCGGCAAGGCCGGCACGGAGCCAGGGTGATGCCGGGCGATGCGGCGCGGCATCGGCATCGGCCCGGGTCGGCGTTGTGGCCACGGCCCCGGTGGGCACCCGCGCTGCTGTCGTGTCGGGGTCGCGCGTCGGTGGCGGCGCTTGCCCGCCGCTGCCGTCGCCTGCCGCACCCGTCCCGGGCCCCTCCAGCCACGGGCTGCCCACCGACGGGCCCGGCGCGGCGCCGCTGCGTGCCGGCGCGTAGCGCGAGCCCAGGTCGACATGCGCGGCGCCCGCCGGTTCGGCGCGCTGGGGCAGCAGGCGGCGCAGGTAGTCCACCGTCACTCCGTGCCGGCCAGCTGCAGGTAGGCATTGCGGCGCGTCGGGCTCAGTGCCAGCACGTCGTCCTCGGTCCATCCGTAGCGGCAGGCCAGCGCGTCGATGGCCAGCAGCATGCGTTCGGCGGCGGTCTGCAGCCAGGGCCAGAGCGCGCGGCCGGGGTCGAAGGCCGATGACCAGGTCGCACCGCAGGCAGGGCAGGGTACGGCGAAGGCGAGCTGCGCGCCGGGGTCGAGTTCGTCCATGCGCGCGCTCAGCGCGTCGAGCACCGGCGGTGGCAGTCTGTCGGCACCGAGGCAGCGGCCGCCTTGCTCGGCCTGCAGCACGCAGCGCGCCAGCAGTGCCGCCACGGGGTCGTCGCAGGTGGGGCTTGCCGCGACGTCGTCGGGCGTGGGCAGGCGGAAGCGCAGGGTCCAATCGTGCGCGTGCAGCTCGTGGACGGTGACAGCGGCATCGGCATCGGCATCGGCGTCAGCGGCCGCCGTGGCCTCGGGCAGGGCCTGCAGCAGCTGCAGCAGGTCGGCGTCGAAGGACGCCGCCTCGCCGCAATGCGGGCAGGCCGCGCGCAGCGGCAGCTGCGGACCGGCCAGGCGCTGCAGCAGCTGCAGCAGCCGGCGCTGCTGTTCGCCCACCGTGCGCGGCGCGCTGGCGTCGAGGGCGCGCGCCAGCGCGGCGGCGCGTGCCGTGTCGTGCAGGGGCAGCGCGCTCTCCCACAGCGCGAGCAGCTCGCGCTCGCCCAGTCGCGGGGCAGCTGGCATCGTGGTCAGGCCGGTTGCGTGAACTGCGGCTCGGCCGGCTCGGGCACTTCGACGTCGCGTTCCCAGCCCTCGTTCTCGAGCTTGATGTGCTGGATCGCCACCGCATTCGCGTTGGCATCCAGGTCGGGCAGCGCCTGGTACTCGCTGACCCAGCAGCGGTAGACCTTGTAGGCCAGCGCCAGCTGCCCCGCCTCGTTGTAGAACTCGATGATGAGGTCCTTGCGGAAGTCCTTCAGGCTGACCTCGGCGCCGAGGCCGGCGCCGTAGTCCCAGACCTTGTTGGCCCACTTCTCGAACTCGGTGTCGTGGGTGACGCCGCGCTCCAGCGTGATGGCTTCGAACTTGCTGCGCCCGGGGCTCTTGCGCGAGGTGCTGGGGTCGCCGCCCTCGCGGTGCTCGACGACCTCGGTGCTGCGCTTGAGGGCGCTGCACTTGCTGATGCCGGCGACGTAGCGGCCGTCCCACTTGATGCGGAATTTGAAGTTCTTGTAGGGGTCGAAGCGCTGCGGGTTGACGGAGAACTGGGCCATCGAATTGCTCCTGGTGTCCGGGGTGGGTGATCAGGTCTGCACCTGGCCGGCGATCTGCTGCAGCTGGATGACGACGAACTCGGCCGGCTTCAGCGGCGCGAAGCCGACGGCGATGTTGACGATGCCCAGGTCGATGTCGTTCTGCGTCGTCGTCTCGTTGTCGCACTTGACGAAGTAGGCGTCGCGCGGGCTCTTGCCCTGGAAGGCACCCTGGCGGAACAGGTTGTTCATGAAGGCGCCGACGTTCAGCCGTATCTGCGCCCACAGCGGCTCGTCGTTGGGCTCGAAGACCACCCACTGCGTGCCGCGGTACAGGCTCTCTTCGATGAACAGCGCCAGCCGGCGCACCGGCACGTACTTGTATTCGTCGGCCAGCGCGTCCGAGCCGCGCAGCGTGCGCGCGCCCCAGGCGACGCGGCCGTAGGCCGGGAAGCTGCGCAGCGCGTTCACTGCCAGCGGGTTGAGGATGCCGTTCTCGGCGTCGTTGATCGGCGTCGCGAGGTCGATGACGCCGTTCAGCGTGGCGTCGGTGCCTGCCGGTGCCTTCCACACGCCGCGCGTGGCGTCGGTGCGGGCATAGACGCCGGCCAGCGTGCCCGAGGTCGCGAACGAGCGCACGCGCAGGCTGTCCAGCGGGTCGGCGATGCGCAGCGGCGGAAAGTACACCGCGCCGTTGCGCGAACGCGTGAGCGTCGTCAGCCACGTGGCGACGCTGCTCGCCACGGTGGCGTCGCCGCCGCCCAGCGTCGAAGGTGCGTCCACCAGGTAGAAGGCGCGCCGCCGCTGGCAGAGGTCGATCGCCGACGCGAACACCGCCGCGGCGTCGGTGGGGCTCATGTCGAAGGTCTGCGGAATGGCCAGCAGGTTGAAGAGGTCGGTGTCGAGCAGCGCGTAGATGCCGGTCTTGCCCGCCTCGCTGCCGATGATGTCGGTGGCACTGGGCGGGCTGCCGTCGGCGCCGACCGCGGTGCGCGTGGCATCCGGGGGCGGCAGCGCCTTGGGCCGGTGCGCGGCGGCGGCCGTGATCTCGCGCCCGCCGTTGGCCAGGCCGATGCCGATGGCCGCCGCCAGGCCGCCGAAGCTGCCGCCGGCCACGACCACCGACGACGATTCGCCGGCGGTCTGCGAGCTGAGCTTCAGGCAGTTGGCGCCGGCGTTGCCGTCCTTGTCGGACGCACTGGCCACGAGCAGGCCGGCCTGGCCGGCGGCCGCGAGCGCGGTGTTGACGGCGCTCACCAGCCCGGGCAGGTCGGCGGGCACGGCCGCCAGCGTGATCGCGAACGCGACGCTGCCGTCGATGGTGCCGGCGAGCTTCAGGTCGCCGGCCACGCCGGCGGCCAGCGGGAAGGCGATGGCCGGGCTGACGGCAAAGCCGGCGCCGAAGACGAGGCCGGTGCGGCGCGCCACCGTGATCGCCGCCGAAGCGTTGTTGACCACCGATTCGGCGAACTGCGACGAGCGCGAATCGAGCGTCAGGTTGCGGTGCGTCTCCAGCGTCAGCAGCGTCACGCCGTCGCTCTGCAACTGCTGCACGACGAGGTTGAAGTCGCTGTCGGGGTTGCGCACGCCGCCGTGGTCGACGGCCAGGCGCAGCGCATTGCCCCAGGTTCCGGGGGTGGCCGCGGTGACGTCGAGCACCGCCGCGGCGCCGTCGTCGACGAGCGTCCACGCGGTGCTGGCGAAGCCCGTGGCCACGCGCACGACGATGGCCTGGGTGCCGCCGTTGGCGAAGAACTGGCGCACCGCATACGACACCGCGCTGGCGCGGTCCAGGCCGCCATGGTTGCGCTCGAAGTCGGCAAAGCTGGTCAGGGTGACCGCCAGGTTCGGCGGCCCCTTCACGGTGTAGCCGACGAAGGCGGCGATCGAGGTCGCCACGCCGGTGATGGTGCGCACGCCGCTGGCCACCTCCTCGATGTAGACGCCGGGGTAGTTCAGGACTGCGGGCATCGTGTTTCTCCTGCTGTCGGGGTGCGGGGCGGGGGCGGGTTCATGGGCGTCAATGCGCGGCGCCGCCCGGTCGGCGCTCGGCGGCATAGAGCACGCTGCCGTCGGCCAGCGTTTCGGCGCGCAGCCAGCGGCGCGCCACCAGGCGGTCGAGCACGCGGGCGATGCACTCGACGCTGTAGCGGCCGTCGTCGCCCAGCCACCAGCGCGCCACGCCCACGGCGGTGTCGGCCGCCTGCGGGTGGCGGGCGAGGTGGTCGAGGATCGCGCGCGTTGCGCTGCCTTCGGGGTCTTGTGCTGTCATCACCGCTGCCAGGGCCATGGCGGCACGGGAGCGCAAGCGATGTGCCAACCGACGCCGCAGCGCAAGTGCCTGTCGGGTCAGGCAAAGGCCGGGCAGGACGGTTACGGAGTGGGTGCGACCTGACCCGGGCCGGGTCGAAACGGACCCACCGCCGGCCTCAGCGCGGCTGCACCCCGAAGGCCCAGGCCAGCAGCGTGAAGCTGGCAAAGGCGCCCACCGTGCTGCTCATGATGATGCGCGCGATGCGGCCGTTGTCGGCGCCGTAGCGTTCGGCCAGCAGCGAGACGTTGCTGGCGCTGGGCAGGGCTGCGGCCAGCGTCAGCACCGTGAGCTGGAAGGCCGACAGCGGCGCCCCCAGCGCACGCGCCGCCGCGCCCAGCGCCAGCACCAGCAGCGGGTGCACGAAGAGCTTGATGACGGCCACCGGTAGGTAGGCCGCCAGCGGCGTGCGGTGCGCGGCGTGGCGGCCCGAACGCCACAGCACGGCACCGATGGTGAACAGCGCCACCGGCGTGGCGGCGTCGGCGAGCATGCCCACCGCGGTGCCCAGCGGGCCCGGCAGCGTCCAGCCGGCGACCGAGAACAGGGCGCCCAGCGCGATCGCCCAGGGCAGCGGGTTCGAGACCGCGCCGCGCAGCGCGCGCAGCATGGCCACACGTGCGCCCTGGCCGGCGGCGCCATGCAGCTGCGCCAGACCGATGCACAGCGAACTGGTGACGAAGAGGTCGGCCAGCAGCGAGCAGATCACCGGCCCCGCCGCCGCCCGGCCCAGCAGCGCCACCAGCAGCGGCACGCCCATGAAGCCGCTGTTGGGGAAGGCGGCGACGAGGGCGCCGAAGGCGGCGTCCTGCAGGTGCACGCGGGCGCCCAGGGTGAGGCCGACGGTGAGCGCGACGACGATCAGCGCCGCCAGCAGGTACACGCCGAGCACGACCGGGTTCAGCAGGTCGCGCAGCGGCGTGGCGGTGCCGAAGCGGAAGAGCATGCAGGGCAGGGCGAAGAAGAGCACGAAGCCGTTCAGCCCCGGCACCGCGCTTTCCGGCAGCACCCGCTGCCGCGCCGCCAGCCAGCCGCAGAGCACGAGCGCGAAGAAGGGAACCGTGACGGCGAGGATGGCCTGCATGCAGCGGCGGAGTATCTCAAGCCGCCGGCGCTGCCGTTCGTCGCACCGCCCGGCACGGTGGCGCGCGCTTGCGTAAGCTCGCGGCATTGCCGCTCTTGCTGTCAGGACCCCGATGACGACCCTTTCCTCGACCCTGGGCCGCGCGCTGCGCGGCCTGTGGTGGCTGCTCGACGCCACCCGCCGCGCCCTGCTGAACCTGCTGCTGCTGGCCGTGGTGGGGCTGCTGCTGTGGGCGGCGCTGCGCGGCGGCCCGCCTGCGCTGCAACCCAAGACGGCGCTGGTGCTGGACCTGTCGGGCCGCATCGCCGAACAGCGCGCCGGCAGCACCCGCGACACCGCGATCAAGCAGCTGCAGGGCCAGGGCGAGTCGCAGACGCGGTTGCGCGACGTGCTGGCGGTGCTGGACGCGGCGGCCAAGGACGACAAGATCGGCCATGCCCTGCTGATGCTCGACGGCCTGTCGGCCGCCGGCCTGCCGACCCTGCGCGAGGTGGCCGCGGCGCTGGACCGCTTCAAGGCCGCGGGCAAGCCGGTCTATGCCTGGGGTTCGGGCTACGACCAGCGCCAGTACTTCCTGGCCGCCCACGCCAGCGAGGTCTGGCTGCACCCCATGGGCGCGGTGGAAGTGGAAGGCTACGGCCGCTACCGCAGCTACTACAAGGACCTGCTGGACAAGGTGGGCCTCAGCGCCAACGTCATCCGCGTCGGCAAATTCAAGAACGCCAACGAGGCCTACGCCGCCAGCGCGCCCTCGCCCGAGACGCTGGAGTCCGACGGCGCGCTCTACAAGTCGCTGTGGACGACCTGGACGACCGAGGTCGAGAAGGCACGCCGGCAGCCCGCCGGCAGCGTCGACGCTGCCATCGCCAGCCTGCCCGCCAGCCTGCTGGCGGCAGGCGGCGACGTGGCGCGCTGGGCGCTGGAACGCAAGTGGGTCGACGGCCTGAAGACGCGCGACCAGATGCGCGCCGTGCTCATCGAGCGCGGCGCCCGCGACGACGACGCCAAGACCTTCCGCCAGGTCTCGATGGACGACTACCTGGGCCGCATCAAGCCGCGCAGCGACGGCGACGCCGTGGCCGTGATCGTCGCCGAGGGCGGCATCGGCGACGGCCGTGCCGGCCCTGGCGCCATCGGCGGCCTGAGCACCTCGGACCTCATCCGCAAGGCGCGCGAGGACGACAGGATCAAGGCCCTGGTGCTGCGCGTCGACTCGCCCGGCGGCAGCGCCTTCGGCAGCGAGCTGGTGCGGCGCGAGCTGGAACTCACGCGCGCGGCGGGCAAGCCCGTGGTGGTGTCGATGGGCGACGTCGCGGCCTCGGGCGGCTACTGGATCAGCCTGGCCGCCGACGAGATGATCGCCGACGAGGCCACCATCACCGGCAGCATCGGCGTCATCGCCATGCTGCCGACGGCGCAGGGCCTGCTGGACAAGCTGGGCGTGCACACCGGCGGCGTCACCACGACCTGGCTGGCCGGCGCCTACGACCCGCGCCGCGCGCTCGACCCGCGGCTGGCGCAGCTGGTGCAGGCCAGCATCGAGCACACCTACCGCGACTTCACCACCCTGGCCGCCACCGCGCGCAAGACGACGCCGGAGAAGATCGACGCCGTCGGCCAGGGCCGCGTGTGGTCGGGCAAGGACGCGCTGGCGCTGGGCCTGGTGGACCGCCTGGGCAGCTTCGGCGATGCGCTGAAGGCGGCGGCCACGCGCGCCAAGCTGCCCGAGGGCTACCGCGTGCAGTATGTCGAGGCCGAGCCCGGGCGGCTGCAGCGCTGGCTCGACCGCCTGGGCCTGGCCTCGGTGCTCGACGGCGTGGTCGCGGGCGACGCCGGCACCGCCGCGGGGCTGCAGGGCACGCTGGTGGCGCTGGGCCTGAGGCTGCCGGCCTCGGCCGGCGTGGCCCAGGACCTCGGCTGGCTGGCCGACGTGGCGGCGCAGCGCCGGCCCTGGGCGGCGGTGACGCACTGCCTGTGCCAGGTGCCCTGAATTCAGCTCCAGAACAGAACGCGCTGGCGCGCCCGGTCGAGGGCCAGGAAGCCCCCCATCGTGATGCGCGAGGGCGGCCCGCCGACGCGGCCGACGCGGTGCAGGCAGCGCCCGGCGGCGAGCAGGAAGAGGTCGCCGGCACCCAGCTGCAGACGTGCGCAGTCGTAGCCCGCCTCGACGGCGGCGAGGTCGAAGGAAAAGCCGTTGGCCAGGCGCGGCACGGCGGCGTCGTCCGAGGTCGCGCCATAGACGAAGAGCTCGCCGCCGTCGCGCGGCGCGCGCAGCGTGGCCACGAAGCTGACCAGCGTGCCGGTGTCCAGCTGCGGCGCCAGTTCGCGGTACAGGTCGAGCCGGTAGTGGAAGTCGTGGTGGAGGCCGATCTGGCGCCCGTCGGCGAGGCGGCGGATGGTGTAGGGCGCATAGCTGCGGCCGTCGGCGGCCTGCGCCAGTTCGACCGCGCGGCCGCCGGCATGGCGGGCTATGGCTTGGCGGATCGCCGCGCCGGCGTCGTAGCCGGGCGCGAACACCGCTGCCGCCTCGCCGGCGTGTGCGGCGGCGCTGGCCAGGTAGTCGTCCAGCGTGGCCCCGCGCGGGGCGTTGAAGGTCGGCGTCGCCGGCGTGTCGGTGCCCAGCAGTTGCACGTCTTCCACCGGCATCTTGATGTTCGGTCGCGACCAGGCCAGGCCACCGGCGTCGGCGTCCAGGCGCTCGCCGGTCGCGGCCAGCATGGTGGCGTCGAGGGCGCCACGCACCACCAGCACGTCCAGCGTGCCGGCGTAGATGTCCTCGATGGCGTTGCCGACGCCGGCCAGGTCCTGCACGCCGACGTCGAGCGTGCGCACCGGGCGGCGCAGGGCAGGGGCAGGGGGAGCGACGGTGTTCATGGGCGGCTCTTGCAGGTGGCTTGCGGGGTCTCGATGGCGGGCGGTGGGCGGCGCGATCAGCCGTCCACTTCGCAGGCGGACTTCAGGTCCAGCCGGCAGGCACGCAGGCGCAGCGCGCGCGCGCGCACCACGTCCATGGGCAGGGCGTCGCCCGAGGACAGCAGGTCGGCCAGGCTGATGCAGCTGATCGGGTGCGCGCGGCCGCAGGCGCGGTCGTAGGCACGGGCGCTGGCGGCGATGTCCTTGGGCACGCCGACGCCGAAGCGCAGGGCGTCGCCCAGCACGCCGCATCCCTGCGCGTTGCCGAGTTCGCAGGCGCGCCCGAACTGCGCCACCGCGGCGGCGTGGTCCTGGGGGGTGCCTATGCCCATCAGCCGCATCGAACCCTGGATGTAGCAGTCCTGCGCGTGGCCCTGCTGGCAGGCGGCGGCGAGCAGGTCCTTGTGGCTGGCGTCCAGCGCCGTCACCAGGCGCGTG
The DNA here is from genome assembly GCA_903914615.1 of uncultured beta proteobacterium. GTDB lineage: Bacteria > Pseudomonadota > Gammaproteobacteria > Burkholderiales > Burkholderiaceae_C > Rubrivivax. The sequence goes on from CAIWPS010000572.1 coordinate 8,520, forward strand.
CAGCCGGGCCCGAAGCCGAGGTCGCAGGCGCGCGCGAAATCGTGCACGGCGGCCAGGGGGTCTTTGAGCCGCGCCGTGCCGTCGGCGGCCGCGGTGCCGGCGAGCAGGCAGGCATTGGCGTCGCCGGCGCCGCAGGCGCTCTGGCGCACGGCATAGAGGTCGGTGCAGGCGTTGTGGCGGTGTTCGCTGCAGGCCTGTTCCCAGAAGGCGAGGCTGCGGCCCGGGTGCTGTTCACCGACGAAATGGGTGCCGTACATGCAGGCGAAGAGCACGATCCACAGGCCCATGTGCAGCAGGTTCTCGCGCTGCGCGCCGAGCCGGCCGATGGCGGCGAACGGTGGTTTCTCGGCGAGGCGGCTGCGCGCGGCCAGGCGGTCGAGCGCGAAGATGGTCAGGTTCAGCACCGGCACGCACAGCAGCTTGTCGTAGAAGCGCGGCGCGCCGGCCCATTCCAGCAGGCCGTAGAGCGCGAACACGCAGGCGCCGTAGAGCGTGCCGAAGAGGATGCGGCCGCCGTTCGTGCGCGGCGAGGTCGCGGGGTCGGTGATGAGCAGGTGCAGGCCCAGGAACACGGCGATCGGGATGCCGGCGTCCAGGAACCAGTAGATGCCGGTGAACTGGGTGTAGACCGTGTTCAGCACCAGCAGCGTGGCCGCTGCGCACAGCGTGACCAGCGTGACGTGGAAGAAGTACTGCACCACCAGGCCGACGGCGAAGATGTAGAGGTACATGTGCTCGGGCCGGCCGAGCTCGATGGCGATCTGCTGCGCCCACGAGATGTCGGTGTGGCCGCTGACGATGAGGGCCACCGAGAAGGTGAACAGGCCCAGCGCCGAAGGGTTGAAGATGTGCGCCGAGCGGCCGTCCTTCTGCCAGCGCAGGAACTCCTTGCCGATCATGCCTACCGAGATCATCGCGAACTGGAGGTAGAACCAGTCGTCGCGGAAGCAGAGGAAGAAGTTGCTGCTGAGGATGATGGGGATGGAGCCGAAGCCCATGCGCCAGGGCCGGCCGCGCGTCCACGACAGCAGCATGTCGAAGGTGTAGGCGTAGAGGATCTGCGCCAGGATCAAGGGCACCTGCCCCTGCACCCAGGGCCAGGCGGTGGACCAGTAGACGTAGATCGAGCCCTGCACCATGGCCTGGACGTAGTGCGACTTGACGGCCACGAAGTCGAAGGCGAAGCCGCGGCCGGTGGCCAGCGAGCGCGCCCCGAGCAGCGCGTACCAGGCGACGAGCAGCGCGGTGGCGCCGAGGAAGGCGCCGTGCAGCATCGGCACCGTGGCCACGCGCGGCAGCAGCGACAGCCCGAACAGCGGTGCGATGAACAGCACTGGCAGCCCCAGCCGCAGCGGCGCGGTGGTGGGCAGTCGTTCGGCGATGACGCTCATGGCAGTCCTCCGGGCTCAGGCAGGCACGGCAAGGGGAACAAGGCGGATGGCCGCTTCGGGGCAGGCTTCGACGCAGGCACCGCAGGCATGGCAGGCATCGGCACGCACGACATAGGCCTGGCGGTGGCCGTGGCCCCAGGCCTTCAGGCGACCGCGCAAGGACAGTCCGGCACGGTCGGGCGGCGCCAGCGTGCGGATCTCGAACACGCCGTGCGGGCACACCGCCACGCAGCCGGCCTTGGCCTCGCAGCGGTTGCGGTCCACCAGCGGCATGACGCGGCCGGGCTGGCCCTTGCAGTCTTCGGCGGGCATCGGCGCCGGGGTCGGCCTGCGGCTCATGTGCCCGCCACCCAGCGCTGCAGCGCCAGCGTCAGCGCGAAGGCGGCAAGTGCCAGCAGCCCGGCCAGCAGCTGGCCGGCACCGGCCAGCACCATGCCGTCGAGCACCGACATGCCGGCGATCAGCGTCACCACCGCGGCCGGCACGTCGCCGCGCGCGCGGCGGCGCAGCCGGTTCATGGCATAGCCCAGCACCGTCTCGTACAGCAGCAGCCACAGCCACACGGCCTGCGTCTGCAGGGCGAGCGAATAGCCGTAGACCCCGGGCAAGGCCAGAAAGCCCAGCGGCCACAGCGCGCCGATGCGGTCCAGGTGCTCCTGCTTGGCGATGTAGGTCAGGCCGATGAGGTGGCACAGCAGCGCCAGCGCGGCCAGCACCACGGGCAAGGGCAGCACCGGGGCGACGCTGAAGGCCGCCGTCAGCACGACGAAGACGCGGCACAGGCCCATCACCAGCGGGCTCAGCGGGTTGCCCTTGTGGTGGGCGTTGTAGTAGACGATGGACGCGGCCAGCGCGGCGCCGCTGGCCAGCGCCGGCCAGGCCGGCAGGCCGCCGCCGCCGCGGCTGGCCAGCGCCACCAGGGCCAGCCCGGCCACCAGCAGGCCGAAGCCGAAGGCGAAGACCTGCTGCGCCGAGACCTGGCCCGAGGGGATGGGCCGCTCGGGCCGGTGGCGGGCGTCGAAGTCGGCGTCGTAGGCATCGTTGAGGAACATGCCGCCGACGTAGAACAGCGACAGCGCCACCATCAGCAGCGGCAGGCGCGGGTCGGCCAGGTGGCCGCCGGCAAGCAGCGCACCCACGAGCACGTTGGTCCACACCGTGGGCAGGTTGGAGATGCGCCCCAGGCGCAGCGCCAGCGCCAGGTTCACGCCTGCAGCTCCGCGCGCACCCAGGCCAGTTCGCGCGCCACGGCCTCGTCGACGCTGCCGCTGCGGAAGGGCTCGGGCAGCACGTCCCAGGTGTAGGTCTCGACCTCCAGGTGCGCCGACACCGGCTGCCGGCGCTGCAAGGCCAGCACCTCGCGCACGAAGGACTGCGTGGAGCCGAAAGGCGCCAGCCGGTCGAGGAAGATGGGCACGTGGAAGTGCACGCGCCACTCGCGGTCGCCGGCCTCGCCGGTCAGGGCCGCCAGGGCCTGCGGCAGGTCGGCATAGCGCTGCAGGCCCTGCGGGCCGCGCTGCACCACCTGGTGCAGGTAGACCGGGTCGTCGAAGCGGCGCAGGGCTTCCAGCGCCGCGGCGTCCAGCGTGGGCAGGCGCAGGCCGGCGCTGACCTGCACCTTGTGGATGCGGATGCCGGCCTCTTCGAGCTGGCGGATGCAGGCGGCGGCGTCCTCGAATTCCACCGCGGCATGGCAGAGGTCCAGGCACAGGCCCAGGTGGTCGTGCAGCGCCTGCGCTGCCGCCGCCGCATCGAGCCCGCTCAGGGCCGCCAGCCGCTGCGCCGCGGCCGGCCCGTGCAGGTCGCGCGCGAACCAGGCCACGGCCTCGGCGATGGTCTCCAGGAAGCAGTGCGGCTCGGGCTCCAGCGCCAGCGCGACGAGCCTGCCGGTGCGCGCGCGCAGCCGCACCAGGTGCGCCACATGCTGCAGAAGGTGGTCGGCCATCGCGGCCACGTCGTTCGCCCCGCCCAGCGCCGGCTTGAAGGCGCCGGGCACCGTGCTGACGCTGCCCTCGATGGCGGCTTCGCCCGCGGCAGGCTCGGGCAGCAAGGCGGCCAGCAGGTCGGCTAGCCGGTTGGTGTAGCGCAGCCGCTCGGGGTCGCGCCAGTCGGGCAGGTAGACCGCCTCCTTGACGCGCTGGCCGTGGAAGGTGCCGTAGGGAAAGCCGTTGAGGGTGAAGACGTAGAGGCGCTCGCGCGCCAGGAAGGCGCGGAACTCGGCCAGCACCGCCGGCGCCGACAGCGCTTCGGCGGCGCGCGCCGACAGGCGCAGCCCGATGCCGAATTCGGCACCCGGTGCCAGGCGATCGCGCACGGCCAGGACATGGCGTTCGACGTTGCTGCGCACCTCCGGCCAGGACTCGCCGGGGTGGATGTTGCTGCAGTAGGTGAGGTGGACGCCGTTGCCCAGTTTCACGCGCCCTGCTCCCGCCGTCGCAGCCAGGTGAGGGCGCGCAGGATCTCGGGCGCGTCCATCTGGTGCACCTCTTCGCCGCGGCCGATGTCGCGCAGCAGCGTGATCGTCAGCTCGCCGCCCAGGTGCTCGCGGAACTCCTGCAGCCCGCGCAGCAGCTGCCAATGGCCCTCGCTGTCGCGGGATTCCAGGGCCGGGTGCCAGAGGTGGAAGCCCAGGCGCTTGAGCAGCGCGTGGACGCGGTCCTCGCCGCCGGCCGGCAGCATGCCCACCTGGACGGAATAGCGCGCGTCCAGCGCCAGGCCGATGGCCACCGCCTCGCCGTGGCGCAGCTCGTGCGCGGTCAGCGCCTCGAGCTTGTGCGCCGACCAGTGGCCGTAGTCCAGCGGCCGCGCGCTGCCGGTCTCGAAGGGGTCGCCGCCGTGGGCGATCTGGCGCATGTGCAGTTCGGCGCAGCGGCGGATCATGTGGTTCATCGCCGCCGGCTCGCAGGCGCGCAAGGCGTCGGCATGCGCTTCGAGCCAGTCGAAGAAGACGCGGTCGCGGATCAGCGCCACCTTCACCGCCTCGGCCACGCCGGCGATCTTGTCGCGCGGGTGCAGCGTGCGCAGGAAGTCGAAATCGTTCAGCACCGCGAAGGGCGGCGCGAAGCTGCCCAGCAGGTTCTTCACGCCGAAGGCATTGACGCCGTTCTTGACGCCGACGCCGGAGTCGTTCTGCGCCAGCACCGTGGTCGGCACGCGGATGTGGCGGATGCCGCGGTGGGTGGACGAGGCGACGTAGCCGATGAGGTCGAGGAAGGCACCGCCGCCGATGCCGACGACGAAGGCATGGCGGTCCACGCCCAGCTCCACCAGCCGGTGCTGCAGCCGCGTGACCAGCGCGGGGTCGTTCTTGACCTGCTCGCCGCCGGGCACGGTCTCGGGCAGCGCCAGCAGTTCCATCGCGTCGGCATGCACGCCGGCATAGCC
>CAIWPS010000573.1 GCA_903914615.1 uncultured beta proteobacterium
CACCGTCGCCGTTGAGGCGCCCCTGCACCCCGGCTTGAAGCCAGGCGCAGGCTCCCGGCGAGTGCTCTACGTGGCCATCGCTGGTGATGTGGCCATTGCAGTGGCGAAGTTCTTCGTCGCAGCCGTCACCGGCAGTTCGGCCATGCTGACCGAGGGCGTGCATTCGCTGGTGGACACCGGCAACGAACTGCTGCTGCTCTATGGCGTGAGAAGCAGCCAGCGTGTCGTGGACGAGTGGCATCCCTTCGGTTACGGCAAGACGACCTACGTGTGGTCGCTGATCGTGGCGCTGTCGGTGTTTTCCGTGGGCGGCGGCGTCTCCGTCTACGAGGGCATCACCAGCCTGGTCTCAACGCCGGTGCTCACCGACCCGACCTGGAACTACATCGTGCTGGCCGTCGCCGCCGCGTTCCAGGCCTTGAGCTGGCGCGTGTCGCAGAAGGACTGTCGGCGCCGATCCAATATTGACCTACCTGTAGGTGGGTCAATTTTCGGTCGGCGTCAACAATTCGATACGCGCAGAAGCACTTCCCCGGGTTGCCTCAAGTCGCCTGCCTGGACACTTGCTTCCACGCCGCCATGCCGGCGGTCTCCAGCACCCTGCCGCTGCCGCGCGACCTGCGCGCGGCCGGCATCCAGCGCTACGGCTTTCACGGCTTGTCGTGCGAGTCGATCGTCCGCCAACTCGGAAGTGCGCTGCCGGCGCGGCTGATCAATCCCCACCTCGGCAACGGCGCAAGCATCACCGCGGTGCGGAACGGTGTCTCTATCGACACCAGCATGGGCCTTACGCCCACCGGCGGCCTGATCATGGGCACGCGCAGCGGGGACCTGGATCCCGGCGTGCTGGTCCACCTGATGCGCGAGATGAAGTTGGATGCGCCGGCGATCGAAGACTTGGTCGACCACCGCAGCGGCCTGCTGGGCCTGTCGGGCGTCAGCGGCGACATGCGGGCACTGCACGACGCGGCGGCTTCGAACGGCGAAGCGCGCTTGGCCATCGAGATGTTCTGCTACCGGGTCGCCAAGGAACTGGGCGCCATGTGCGTTGCCTTGAGAGGCGTCGACCAGATCGTGTTCACCGGCGGCATCGGTGAGCATGATGTGCGGGTGCGGGCCAAGGTTTGCGCGCGCCTTTCCAGCCTGAGCGTCGAGTTGGACGCGGTCCGGAACCCGCAAGGCCTCGGCCTGGTGAGCCGTGACGATTCACGCTGCGCGGTGCATGTTCTGCCCTTGCAGGAGGACGAGCAGATCGCCCGACACACCTGGAGACTGTGCGTCCTGAAGGCATGAGCCAACCGGTCGCCGCCAACGGAACGGGCCGCTATGCCGCCAGTTCGGCCCGGATCGCCTTCAATTCGCCCAGACGCGCGGCGCTGGCCTTCGGGTAGGCCAGGCCCATCGCTTCAAAGGTTTCCAGCACGATCTGCGACACGATCAGGCGCGAGTTGTTCTTGTCGTCGGCGAGCACCACGTACCAGGGCGAATCGCTCGTGCTTGTCGCGCTCAGGCATTGTTCGTACGCCGTCATGTAGTCCGGCCAGAACTTGCGCTCCTGGATATCCGCAGCGGCAAACTTCCAGTTCTTCGCCGGGTCGTCGATGCGTTCGATGAAGCGCTTGCGCTGTTCCTCCTCGGAGAGATGCAGGAAGAACTTCACGATGCGGGTGCCGTTGACGTGCAGATGGCGCTCGAGTTCGACGATGGAGCGGTAGCGGTCTTGCCAGATGTCGGTGTTGCTGCCCTTCGCGTCCTTCGCTCCATTCGGTCCATCGGCCAATCCTTCGCTGCGTAGGATGTTGGGGTGGACCCGGACGATCAGCACCTCCTCGTAGTACGAACGGTTGAAGATGCCGATACGCCCGCGTTCCGGCAGGTCGCGCGTGGTGCGCCCCAAGAAGTCGTGCTGCAGTTCCGCCTCGCTCGGATGCTTGAAGCTGAACACCTGGCAGCCCTGCGGGTTGACGCCGGACATCACATGCTGGATGGCGCCGTCCTTGCCGGCCGAGTCCATCCCCTGGAAGATCAGCAGCACCGCCTGCTGGTTTGCGGCCTACAGCAACACCTGAGCTGCGCTCAGGTGTTCCACGTGCTTCTGCAGGCGCGCGGCGTAGTGCTCGTCGGACTTGCACAGTGGTGCGGTCGTTGTCGACCGGCCGGTCAGGTCGACCGTCTCACCCTGCCGCACACGAAACCCATCCGAAACGATCTTCATCGCATACCTATCCCAAGAAGTTTGCTTCAGCGCTGTAGCCAGCGTCGCGCCCGCTCGAACATCGCCGGTGTCAGCCGGGTGTGCATGTAGGCGTCCGCAGCCATGCGTATCGCCGCGCCCTGGGTCGGGTAGGCCTGGACGACCTGGGCCAACCCCTGCATG
>CAIWPS010000574.1 GCA_903914615.1 uncultured beta proteobacterium
AAGACGCGCAACAACGTCTGCGCGCCGGCAGGCGCAGCTCCCAGCACGAGGGCCGTCAAGGCCAGCGCCAGGAACCACCGCGGGGCCATCACGCGGCCCGCCTAGACCGCCGCCCCGCTGGCGGCGTCGAAGAGGTGCAGGTGCTGCGGGTCGACGAAGACATCGACCGCCGTGCCCGGCGCCGCGCGGAAGGCCGCCGGCCAGCGCGCCACCATCTCGGCGCGGCCCAGGCGCAGGGTGACCAGGGTCTCGGAGCCCAGCGGTTCCAGCAGCGACACCTGCCCCGCGAGCCGCAGTGTCGCGGCGGCCGCCGCGGCGGGCAGCAGGTTCTCGGGCCGCACGCCCAGCTTCAGAGCTGGCGTGCCGCTGGCGCGGCCGGCCAGCGCGGCGGGCAGGGGCAATGCCAGCCCCCCCAAGTCCGCCTGATCGCCCGCCAGCGTGCAGTCGGCCAGGTTCATCGGCGGCGCACCGGTGAAGCCGGCGACGAACAGGGCGGCGGGCCGGTTGTAGATGGCGTCGGGCGTGTCGTACTGCATCAGCCGGCCGGCGCTGAGCACGGCAATGCGGTCGGCAAGCGTCATCGCCTCGACCTGATCGTGGGTGACGTAGATGATGGTCGCACCCAGGCGCTGGTGCAGGCGCTTGATCTCGCTGCGCATCTCGTTGCGCAGCTGCGCGTCGAGGTTGGACAGCGGCTCGTCGAAGAGGAAGACCTGCGGCTCGCGCACGATGGCGCGGCCGATGGCCACGCGCTGGCGCTGGCCGCCCGACAGCGCCGCCGGGCGGCGGTCGAGCATGTGGTCGATGCGCAGCAGCCTGGCCGCGTTCATGACGCGGCGCTGGATCTCGTCCTCGGCCGTCTTGCGCAGCCGCAGGCCGAAGGCCATGTTCTCGAACAGCGTCTTGTGCGGGTAGAGCGCGTAGTCCTGGAAGACCATCGCGATGTCGCGCTGGCGCGGCGGCAGTTCGTTGACGCGCCGGCCGCCGATCCGCACCTCGCCGTCGCTGATCGGTTCGAGCCCGGCGACCATGCGCAGCAGCGTGCTCTTGCCGCAGCCCGAGGGCCCGACGAAGACGGTGAACTCGCCGTGGCGGATGTCGAGGTCGATGCCGTGGATGACCTCGACCTTGCCGTAGCGCTTCGCGACCCCGCGCAGCGCGACCTCGGCCATCAGTAGCCGCTGCCTTGCTGCGGGGCCGCAGGCGCGGGCGCGCCGGCGTCGATGGCGCGCAGGGCCTTGGCCGCGGCCTGCGCGGCGCGCATCAGCAGGCCCAGGTCGGAAGCCACCGCCACGTAGTCGTAGCCCATCGCGCGGTACTGCGCCACGACCTCGGGCGTGCCGCCCACGCTGCCGATGGGCAGGCCCGCCGCGTGCGCGCGGCGCGCCGCGTCGGCCATCTGCGCCAGCACCGCGGGGTGCCCCAGCTGGCCGACGTGGCCCATCGTGCCCGACAGGTCGGCCGGGCCGAGGAAGAGCGCGTCGACGCCGGGCACGGCGGCGATGGCCTCGAGGTTGGCGATCGCCTCCAGCGTCTCCAGCTGCACCACGGTGCAGATGCCGGCATTGGCGCTGCGGAAGTAGTCGGGCGTGGTGCCGAAGCGCGAACCGCGGCTCATGCCCGCCATGCCGCGCACGCCCTCGGGCGGGTAGCGCGTGGCGGCGACGGCGCGCCGCGCCTCGTCGGCATTCTGCACGAAGGGGAAGAGCAGCGAGCGCGCGCCGGCGTCGAGCACGCGCTTGACGGTCACGGTGTCGTTCCAGGGCACGCGCACCACCGGCGCCATCGGCGTGTTGCCGACGGCCTGCAGCAGGTGGACGAGAGTGGCCAGGTCCAGCGGCGAATGTTCCATGTCGATCACGGCCCAGTCGAAGCCGGCCAGGCCCACGGCCTCAGCCACCAGCGGGCTCGCGGACATGATCCAGGTGCCCACCGGCGTGGCGGTGGCGCGCTGGCGCAGCAGTTCGGCGAAGGCGTTCATGGCGGGCGTCCCTTCAAAGGCGCTTTCAGAAGATGGCGGGTTCGGGCGTGGGCGCCGTGCCCTGCAGGAAGTCGAGATCGCAGCCCAGGTGGGCCTGCGTCACGTGCTGCTGGTAGAGCAGGGTCCAGCCGCGCGCACAGGGCCGCGGCGGCGCGGTCCAGGCGGCGCGGCGGCGCGCGATCTCGGCGTCGTCCACGCGCATGTCGATGCGTCGGGCCTCGAGGTCGAGCTCGACGATGTCGCCCGTGCGCAGCAGCGCCAGCGGGCCGCCCACGGCCGCCTCGGGGCTGGCGTGCAGGATGCAGGTGCCGTAATGCGTGCCGCTCATGCGTGCATCGGACAGCCGCACCATGTCGCGCACGCCGCGCTGCAGCAGCTTCTTCGGCAGCGGCAGGTTGCCCCATTCGGGCATGCCCGGCGCGCCCACCGGGCCGGCGTTGCGCAGCACCAGCACGGTGTTCTCGTCGCAGTCCAGGTCGGGGTCGGCCATCGCAGCCAGCAGCTGCGGCTGGCTGTCGAAGACCAGCGCGCGGCCGGCATGGCGGAAGAAGGCCGGGCTGGCGGCGCTGGGCTTGATGACCGCACCGTGCGGCGCCAGGTTGCCGGTGAGCACGGCCAGCGCGCCGTGTGGGCTGACCGGGCGGTCCAGCGGCCGGATGGTGTCGTCGTCGATGACCTCGCGGTCCTGCAGCTGCGTGCGCAGCGGCTGGCCGGTGACCGTGATCTCGTCCAGCGCCAGGTGCTCGCGGATGCGGTTCATCAGCGCGGGCAGGCCGCCGGCGTAGTAGAAGTCCTCCATCAGCTTGTCGCCGCTGGGGAAGAGGTTGGCCAGCACCGGCACGCGCCGCGCCACGGCGTCCAGGTCGGCCAAGCTCAGCTCGACGCCGGCGCGCCCGGCCAGCGCCAGGATGTGCACCGCGGCGTTGGTCGAGCCGCCCAGCGCCATCTGCACCGCCGCGGCGTTGAGGAAGGCGCCGCGCGTCAGGATGCGCTGCGGCGTGAGGTCTTCGCCGATCATCGCCACGATGCGTTCGCCGCAGTCGGCCGCCATGCGCGGGTGGGCGGCGTCCATCGCCGGGATGCTGGTGCTGCCCGGCAGCGCCATGCCCAGCGCCTCGGCGATGGCGGTCATGGTGCTGGCCGTGCCCATGGTGTTGCAGGTGCCGGGGCTGCGCGTCATGCGCGCTTCCAGCTGCACCCATTCTTCGGCGCCGATCTTGCCGGCCTGCATCTCGTCCCAGAACATCCGCGTGTGCGTGCCGGCACCCACGGTCTTGCCGCGGTGGCGGTCATTGAGCATGGGCCCGGCGGGGCAGAAGAGCGCCGGCAGGCCCATGCTGATGGCGCCCATCAGCAGCCCCGGCGTGGTCTTGTCGCAGCCGCCCAGCAGCACCGCGCCGTCGATGGGCAGGCTGCGCAGCAGCTCTTCGGTTTCCATCGCCAGGAAGTTGCGGTAGAGCATGGTCGTGGGCTTGACCATCACCTCGCCCAGGCTCATGGCCGGCAATTCGAAGGGCATGCCGCCGGCCAGCAGCACGCCGCGCTTGACCGCTTCGGCGCGTTCGCGCAAATGGGCGTGGCAGGGCGAGAGGTCGGACCAGGTGTTGACGATGGCCACGATGGGCCGGTCCAGCACGTCCTGCCGGCGCAGGCCCATCTGCTGCATGCGCTGGCGGTGGGCGAAGCCGCGCATGTCGTTGGCGGCGAACCAGCGGCGGCTGCGGAGGTCGGCGAGGTCGCGCATGGGGCAGTGGACCGCAGGAAGTGTTACCGCTAACATACGGCGGCACCGCCGCTGCGTCCATTGAGAATAACCCGGTGCCCAAACCGACCCTGCTTCCCACCGAAGTGCCGCCTGAAGAACCGACCGATGTGCCGACGGTCAGGCAGGCCCGCCGCGGCCACGGCCGTGTCACGCTGCAGGACGTGGCCGCTGCCGCCGGCGTCACGTCGATCACGGTCTCGCGCTACCTGCGCGACCCCGCGGTCGTCGCTGCCAGCACGGCGGCGCGCATCGGAGACGCGCTGGTGCAGACGGGCTACGTGCCGAACAAGCAGGCCGGCCTGCTGGCCAGCGGCGTGTCCAACATCGTCGCCGCGCTGCTGCCCAACCTGTCGAACTCGATCTTCGCCGAGACCGCGCAGGGTCTCAGTGACGGCCTGCAGGCGGCCGGCTTCGAACTGCTGATCGCATCCACCGGCTACTCGCTGGAGCGCGAGGAACACCAGTTGCGCGCGCTGCTGGGCTGGCACCCGGCGGCGCTGGTGGTGACGGGCCGGCGGCATGCGCCCGGGGCGCTGAAGCTGCTGGCCGACGCGCAGGCCGCGGGCACGCCGGTGATCGAGATCTGGGACCACCACCCACCCGAGCGTAGCGCGCGGCGCCTGCGCTTCACGCAGATCGGCTTCAACCACGACGAGGTCGGCCGCGCGATGGCCGCGCACCTGCTGCGCGCCGGCCACCGCGTGCTGGCCTACGTCGACAGCGGCGTGGCCGAGGACTACCGCGCCCACGAGCGCGGCATGGCCTTCGCCGAGGCCGCGCGAGCCGGCGGCGCGCAGGTCACCGTGGTCGGCG
>CAIWPS010000575.1 GCA_903914615.1 uncultured beta proteobacterium
CCCCCGCCGCCGGCCACGCCGGCGCTGCGCACGCCCGCCGCCGAGCCCACCGAGGCGGCACCGCAGACGATCACGGTCCCCGAGAACACCGCGGCCGCGCCGAGCACCGGTCCCGTGGTGGCAGCGCCCCCTGCGCCGCCGCCGGCCCCGAAGGTCGAAGAGCCCGTCGTCGAGGCCCATGCCAACGCCGCCTACCTGAAGAACCCGCCCCCGGCCTACCCCACGGCAGCCCAGCGCCGCGGCTTGCAGGGAACCGTGCTGCTGCGCGTGCACGTGCTGCCCGACGGCCATGCCGACAGCGTCGAGGTCAGGCAGAGCAGCGGCGCCCGGGCGCTCGACGAGGCGGCGCTGGAGGCGGTGCGCCATTGGACCTTCGTGCCCGCGATGCGCGGCAAGACCGCGCTGGCGGGCTGGGCCACGGTGCCCATCGAGTTCAAGCTCTCGAACTAGAGCACCAGGTTCAGCGTCAGCCGCAGCGTGCGCGGCTCGGCGGGGTGGAAGTGGACGTCGTTCACTCCGGCCGCCGGTTCGCCGGGCAGCCGCGAGGTGTACCAGTAGTCGATGTCGCTGACCTGGCGGTTGAAGACGTTGAAGACGTCCAGCGACAGCCGCGCCGAGGGCGCCAGCCGGTAGCCCAGGCGCAGGTAGACCAGCGACGAGGAACGTGACTGCCGGCTGTTGTCCTCGATCAGCGGCCGCGGGCCGAAGAAGCGCAGTCCGACATGGCCCGACCAGGGCCCGAGATCGGTCACCGTAGCGCCCAGCGACAGCACCTGCCGCACCGAGCCCGGCACGGCGGTGCCGATGTTCGGCGCATCGCCCTGCGGGATGCGGAAGCGGGCCTGCGACAGCGAGACGTCGGCGTCCAGAAGCAGCCAGCGGCTGGCGACGCAGTGGTTGTTGAACTCGACGCCCTGGCGGTGAGTGGCGCCGCTGGGCTGGGTGTCGCCGGCGTCGCCCGAGAACACGAGTTCGGAGTCCAGGTCCAGCTGCCACAGCGCCAGCGAACTCTGCAGCCCGGGCACGATCTCGCTGCGCAGTCCCAGCTCGGCGCCCTTGGAGCGCACGAGGCCGGGTGCGGGGTCGGTCGGCGTGAGCTCCTTGGCCGACAGGTGCGAGGTGACGCCGCGCGCGTCGTTGCTGTGGTAGCCCCAGCCGTAGTTCAGGAAGGCCTCGGTGCGCGACCAGGGGCCCAGCACCAGCGTCGCCTTCGGGCTCGCCAGCGCCTGCGAGGCCTGGCCGCTGTTCCGGGCGATCGAGCTGTCCACATCGAAGCGGAAGCGGTCGACGCGCAGCCCCAGCAAGCTGCGCAGCCAGGGCGTCCAGGGCATGGCGTGGTCGGCGTAGGCGGCCACGCTGGTCTCGCGCACGCGCGCCACCTGGGTAGGCGCCTGGCGCACGCCGTCCACGGCGGCGTACAGGCCCACGGGGTCCAGCCGGTCCTGGCGCAGTTGCGCGCCGAAGGTGGCGGTGCCCTCGCGCCCGCCGAGCGTCGTGGCCAGGCTGCGGCTGGCCGCGGCGCCGAAGGTGCGGCGCTGCTCGGCCTGCTCGAACTGGTCGCCCTGCACGGGGTTGTCGAGGAAGTAGGTGAAGTCGTTGAACAGGTCCACGCGCGAGCGGATCGCCCAGGCGTCGAGCTTGAACACGCCGTCGTCGTACTGCCGTTCGGTGCGCAGCGACAGGCTGGTGCGCGCCGTGCTGCCGCCATCGCTGGGGCTGATGGCGCCGTAGCGGCCGATCAGGCCTGCCTGCACCGCACGCAGCGGGATCTGGTCGGTGGCATGCCAGCCGGCGTCGTAGGCCATGGCGGTGACCGAACCGTGCCAGGCATCGTGGCCCCAGCTGTAGCGCAGCAGGCCGCTGGCGTGGTGGGCGCGCTCGGGCACGACCCAGGGGCCGTTGTTGTGCGCGGTCTCGAAGGCATACAGCAGCTGGCCCGGGCCCGTGCCGGTGCTGTCGGCCAGCAGCGCGCGCGCGTAGCCGCGCTCGCCCGCGCTGTTCACCGCGATGCCGCGCGGCAGGGTGTTGATCAGCTGCATGCGCGCCGAGCCGGCCGAGGCGAAGTCTCCTGCCTCGGCGTCATAGGGGCCCTTGCGGTAGTCGATGCGCTGGACCAGCTCGGGGATGAGGAAGTTCAGGTCCGCATAGCCCTGGCCGTGGGCATGCGTGGGCGCGTTGACGGGCATGCCGTCGACGAAGCTGGCGAAGTCGGTGCCGTGGTCGAGGTTGAAGCCGCGCAGGAAATACTGGTTGGCCTTGCCGTCGCCGCTGTGCTGGGTGACGATGACCCCGGGCACGAACTCCAGCAGCTCGCCGGTGCGCAGCGCCGGGCGGCTCTCGATCAGGCGCGCGGTGACGATGCCGGCGCTGGCGGCGTCGGAGCTGCCGACACCATTGGCGTAGTGGCCCATCACCGTGACCGTGGCCAGCGCGGGTGTGGCATCGGCGGCGTCCGCCTGCGGCGGCAGTTCGGCGGCCGCCGCCGCGGCCGGCGCCAGTCTCAGCAGCAGCAGGGCGGCGGCCAGCGGCCGCCGCGTCAAAGCTTGGCCGCGGCCGTTGCAGCGGCCGCGGGCGCGGCATTCGGCGCGCCGCCGGCCTGGCGAGGCGGCGGCGGCAGCACGTGCACCAGCGTGCCGCCCTCGGCCTCGTAGCCCTGCACGCCGATGGCCCCGGCCACCTTGAAGCCACGCGCTGCCAGCAGGTCGGCGGCGGCGCCGGCGCGGCCGGCATGGTTGGACACGGTGATGACGGCGCGGTCACGCGGGATGAAGTCCAGGTTCTTCTCCAGGTCCCTGGCCTGGATGCTGAGGAAGACCGGGAAGGCGCCGATGCTGGCCTGCTCGTCGGGGCGGCGCACGTCGATCACGACAACCTGTTCCGGGTGCGCCAGCAGCCTGTCGTAGTCGGCGCGGCTGAGCAGCGGCGACTTGGCCTTGTAGGCTGCGGCCGAGGCCGCCGGGGCGCCGGCCTGGGGCGGGGTCTGGGCCTGGGCCAGCGTGGCGGCGGCAACCAGCAGGGCGATCAGCAGGGGCTGCATGTGGAGCTTCATCGAGGGGTCCTCTCGGGGTGTGGGATCGGACCTGTCCAGCGCAGCATCCGTGCCAGTGCGAATGGCGTCCGGAAGGCGTCCGCAGGGGGTGAAAGCCGCGGCCGCCGCGCCGCGCTGTTGGCCAGGCCACAGCGCGGCAACAAGCTGCTGCCCCGACAGCAGCGCTGACGCCTGCAGTGCGCCAGGGAACGGAACTAGCATCGCGTCCCCGCCACGACCTGCCTCACCCCATGACCAAGACCTTGAGCCTGCGTGGCCTGGCTTCAGCCGCCGTGCTGCTGGGCGCTGCCCTCGTGGCCACGACCGCAGCGGCGCAGCCGAAGAAGGACACCGCCGTGCTGGGCATGGCGCTGGAACCGCCGGGACTGGACCCGACGGCCGGCGCGGCCTCGGCCATTGCCGAGATCGTGCTCTACAACGTCTTCGAGACCCTGACCAAGATCGGCAGCGACGGCAGCACCGCGCCGCTGCTGGCGCGCCGCTGGACGGTCTCGCCGGACCTGCGCACGTGGACCTTCAGCCTGCGCGCCGGCGTGAAGTTCCACAACGGCCAGCCCTGCGACGCCGCGGCGGTGAAGTTCAGCTTCGAGCGCGCCGCCGACAAGGCCAGCCCGAACAAGGACCGCGCCACCTTCGCCAACATCGAGCGCATCGACACCCCCGACCCGCTGACCGTGGTGCTGGCGCTGAAGAACCCCAACCCCGACCTGCTGTTCCAGCTGGGCCAGGCCACGGCGGTCATCGTCGAGCCCACCAGTGCCGCCACCAACGCCACCCAGCCCGTCGGCACCGGCCCCTACCGGCTGGAGGGCTGGGCCCGCGGCTCGTCGGTGACGCTGGCGCGCTGGGACGGCTGGCGCGACGCCAAGGACGTGGCGCTGCGCCGCGTCACCATCCGCTTCATCAGCGACGCCGCGGCGCAGGTCGCGGCGCTGCTCTCGGGCGACGTCGACGCCTTCCCGCGCGTGGCCGCGGCACGCAGCCTGCCGATGTTCCAGGGCAACCGCAAGTTCCAGGTGCTGGTGGGCGGCTCGCGCGCCAAGACCATCCTGGCCATCAACAACAAGCGCAAGCCGCTGGACGACGTGCGCGTGCGCCGCGCCATCGCGGCGGCCATCGACCGCCGCGCCGTCATCGACGGCTCGGCCGACGGCTACGGCGTGCCCATCGGCAGCTACCTGGTGCCGGGCGCGCCGGGCTATGTCGACCTCACGGCCGTCAACGCCTACGACCCCGCGAAGGCGCGCGCGCTGCTGCGCCAGGCCGGCGTGGCCCTGCCGCTGCAGCTGACGATGAAGCTGCCGCCGGTGGCCTATGCCCGCCAGGGCGGCGAGATCATCGCGGCGATGCTGGCGCAGGTGGGCATCGAGGCGAAGATCGAGAACGTCGAATGGGCGCAGTGGCTGTCGGGCGTGTACGGCCAGAAGGCCTACGACCTGACCGTGATCTCGCATGTCGAGCCGCTGGACTTCGGCAACTTCGCGCGGCCCAACTACTACTGGGGCTACGAATCGCCGGCCTTCAACGCGCTGTGGGCGCGCATCCAGGCCACGCCGCAGCCGGCGGAGCGCAACAGGCTGATGGCCGATGCCCAGAAGCTGGTGGCCGAAGACGCGGTGGCCGCCTACCTGTACCAGCCGACGCTGATCACGGTGGCCAACGCGCGGCTGCAGGGGCTGTGGAAGGACATGCCGCTGTTCGTCAACGACCTGGCGGCCCTGCGCTGGCAGTAGGGCGGGCAGTAGGGCGGGCAGGCAGGCGGCTGCGGCCCCGCGCCTGCCGGGGCTGCCGGGCCACGCGCGGGGCCGGCGCCTATAGTGCCCTGCAGACCCCTGCACCCCTCCCATGACCGAACTGCTCGCCAACCCCCAGACCTGGATCGCCTTCGCCACCCTCACCGCGCTGGAGCTGGTGCTGGGCATCGACAACATCATCTTCATCTCGATCCTGGTCGACCGGCTGCCGCAGGCGAAGCGCGAATTCGCACGCCGCCTGGGCCTGTTCATGGCCATGTTCATGCGCATCGGCCTCTTGCTGATGCTGGCCTGGATCGTCGGCCTGGTGGCGCCGCTGTTCACGGTGCTGGGGCAGGCCATCTCGGGCCGCGACCTCATCCTCATCAGCGGCGGTCTGTTCCTGATCTGGAAGAGCACGGTGGAAATCCACC
Organism: uncultured beta proteobacterium; assembly: GCA_903914615.1. Taxonomy (GTDB): domain Bacteria; phylum Pseudomonadota; class Gammaproteobacteria; order Burkholderiales; family Burkholderiaceae_C; genus Rubrivivax. The sequence goes on from CAIWPS010000575.1 coordinate 5,217, forward strand.
AGTCGCTCGAAGGTGGCGAGGCCGCGGGCCACGGCCGCGTGCACGCCGCGCTGGGCGCGGTGGTGCTGCAGATCATGGTCGTCGACATCGTGTTCTCGCTCGACTCGATCATCACCGCGGTGGGGCTGGTCGACGACGTGCGCGTGATGATCGCTGCCGTGGTGGCCTCGGTCGGGCTGATGATGCTGTTCGCCGGGCCGGTGGGCCGCTTCGTCTCCGACCACCCGACGATCAAGATGCTGGCGCTGGCCTTCCTGGTCGTCGTCGGCGTGGTGCTGGTGGCCGAAGGCTTCGACCACCACGTGCCGCGCGGCTACGTCTACTTCGCGATGGCCTTCTCGCTGGCGGTGGAGATGCTCAACATCCGCCTGCGCAAGAAGGCCGCGAAGGCCGTGCAGCTGAACCCGGCGCGCATGCCGGGCGATTGACGTTCCGCGCTCAGGCGCCGGCGTCGGCCGCAGCCAGGTGGGCGTCGTCGGCCCATTGCTCGACGTGCAGCGTGCCGCCCGCCCAGCGCAGCCGGTTCAGGCCGGTGTTGGGAATGGCGCATGCACGCAGCCCGTCCAGCGGCAGGCCATGCGCGCTGCGCCACAGCATGTCCAGCACGCCGCCATGCGTCACCACCGCCAGGCGGCGGCCGGCCGCGGCTTCGGCGAGTTCGCGCACGCTGGCCAGCACGCGGGCGTGGAACTGGCGCAGGCTCTCGCCGCCGGGCAGCGCGAAATCGGCGCGGTGTTCCAGCCATTGCTGCCACAGTGCGGGGTGGCGGGCCTGGATGGTGGGCACGTCCAGGCCCTCGAGCACGCCGAAGCTCTGCTCGCGCAGGCCGGGCAAGGCCTGCGGCGCCGTGCCCCAGGCCAGCGCCAGCGGTGCCGCGGTCTCGCGGGCGCGCAGCAGGTCGCTGCTGATCAGCGCATCGTGCGGGTCGCCGGCCAGCCGCGCCGCCAGGCGCTGCGCCTGCGCCAGGCCGGTGGCGTTCAGCGGCACGTCGATCTGGCCCTGGAAGCGCTGCTGGCGGTTCCAGTCGGTCTCGCCGTGGCGGATGAAGAGCAGCTCGGTCAACGCCGGCCCGTCACTTCGCGAACAGCTGGCTGCGGTCGCGGAAGGACTTGAACTCCAGCGCGTTGCCCGAAGGGTCCCTGAAGAACATCGTCGCCTGCTCGCCCACCAGGCCCTGGAATCGGACGTAGGGCTCGATGACGAACTTCA
>CAIWPS010000576.1 GCA_903914615.1 uncultured beta proteobacterium
GAAATCCTGGTCCACCTCGGGCAGGCCGGGCCGGCGCAGGCGGCGCTGGACGAGGCCGCCGCACTGGCCCGTGCCGGCGGCTTCGCCGCCCAGGTCTGGCGCATCGGCTGCTCGGTCGGCGAACTGCAGCTGCTGCACGGGCAGGCCCAGGCGGCCTGGGACACGCTGTCGGACGTGCTCGCCGCCTGTGGCGACGGCCAGCAGCCGGCGACGCAACTGCGGCTGCACCATGCGCTTTCGCAGGCCGCGCAAGCGCTAGGGCGCAGCGACGATGCGCTGGCGCACCTGCGCCAGCACCTGCGGCTGGAGCGCCAGCGCGCCGTGACGCAGCTGCAAGCCCAGTCCGAGCTCTTCGTCACCCGCGTCGAGGCCGAACGCATGCGCCGCGAGGCCGAGCGCCACCACGCCCGCGCCCGCGCGCTGGAGGCCGACATGCGGCGCGACGAGCTCACCGGCCTGGGCAACCGGCGCGAAATGGAAGAACGCTGGCCGCAGCTGCTGGCCCAGGTGCGTGCCAGCGGCGGCCCGCTGGCGGTGGCCATGCTGGACCTGGACGAATTCAAGCTCGTCAACGACCGCCATGGCCATGCCGTCGGCGACCGCGTGCTGGCCGAGCTGGCCGCGTTGCTGCGCCAGCACACGCGCAGCGGCGACCTGGTGGTGCGGCTGGGTGGCGAGGAGTTCCTGCTCGTGCTGCCCGAGACCGGCCCCGAGCGCGCGCTGGAGGTCTGCGAGCGGCTGCGCCAGCGCGTGCAGGGGCACGACTGGGAGCGTCTGTCGCCAGGGCTGCGTGTGACGCTCAGCGGCGGCGTGACGAGCGCGCCGCCCTACGACGCCGCGACCCTGTCGCTGCGCGCCGACAACGCGCTCTACCGCGCCAAGGCGGCCGGCCGCAACTGCATCGTGCAGGCCTGAATCAGGCCGCGGCCAGGCAGAGCTGGTTGCGGCCGCCGCGCTTGGCGCGGTACAGCGCCAGGTCGGCGCCATGCAGCAGTTCGCCGGCGTCGTAGGGCGGCGCGCTGGCCAGGCCCAGGCTGACCGTCACCTGCAGGGCACTGCCCGCCAGTTCGTGCCAGGGGTGGTGGGCCACGCGCAGGCGCAGGCGCTCGCAGAACTCGGCCGCCCCGGCGCTGGCCAGGCCGGGGAGCACGACGACGAATTCCTCGCCGCCATGGCGGGTGACGACGTCCGAGGCGCGCAAGTTCTCGCGCAGCAACGCGGCGAGCTCGACCAGCACGCGGTCGCCGACGGCGTGGCCATGACGGTCGTTGACGAGCTTGAAATGGTCGATGTCGATCTGCACCAGGGTCAGCGGCCAGCCTTCGCGCTGCGCCTGCGGCAGCAGTTCGGCGCAGCGGCGTTCGAGGTGGCGGCGGTTGCCCAGGCCGGTGAGCGGGTCGCGCTCGGCGCTGGCGGCGAACTCGGCGGCGCGCTCGCGCTGCGCCTGCGCATCCAGCCGCGCCTGTTCGGCCAGGCTGTGGGCCCGCTGGGCCTCGGTGCGGGTGACGAAGAGTTCGGACTGCGCGCGCAGCTGGGCGATGGTGCGCAGGCGCTCCATGCGTTCGGCGGTCTCGAAATGGTCCAGCGCCTGGGCGAAGCGGCCCAGCGCGCGGCAGGCGCGGTAGGCCGCCTGGTGGCTGCGGATGGCGGTCTGCGGCGGCGCGTCGCTGCCCATCTCGGCCAGCAGCAGCTGCATCGCCGCCAGGGCCTGCGCGGGCTCGCCGCGCTTGATCAGGCCTTCGCCCAGCGAGGCGCGGACGCGCCAGCCATGGGTCTTCATGCCGCGCTGCTCGGCCAGCGCCTGCGCCTGGCGCAACAGCGGCTCGCCGGCGTCGGCCTCGCCCTGGTGCAGCATGACTTCGCCCAGGTTGCCCAGCACGGCCACCTCGTAGACCGGGTCGGGCAGGCGGGCCAGCATGGAACGGGCCTGTTCGCCGGCGGCGCGCGCGCGCTGCAGCACCGCCTGCACCTCGTCGTCGGCCCCGGTGCCCAGCAGCCTGTGCATGATGCCGATGGAGATCGCGCACAGGCCGTTGGTGGCCACCAGCAGCGGCAGGTCGGGCGAACCTCCGCC
>CAIWPS010000577.1 GCA_903914615.1 uncultured beta proteobacterium
CCTCGGCCAGCAGCTGGAAGCTGCGCGGGAAGGCGGTCTCGCCGGCATGCGAGACGGCGTAGTCGGCCAGCCGGCCGCCGTTGTGGCGCCGGTATTCGTCGAGCAGCGGCGCGCCGGCGGCTTCCCACGCCGCCGGGTCGTCCTCGGGCACCGGGGTGTACAGCGCGGCGAAGCGGGGATCGCTGCGGTCCAGCGCCCCCACCGCGCCCTGCGTGGCGATGAAGGCCGCGCGCGCCGGGCTGGATACACCACCGGTCACCGCCAGCCCGGCGCGGGTGGCGCTCTTCAGCGCCTCCAGGCCCGTGCCGGTCGCCGCCCCTTCGACGAAGAGCGCCCGGCCCGGCGCGATCCTCAGCGTCGTGAAAAGGGCGCGCACGATGGTGCCCAGGTTCAGGATGTAGGAGCCCGCCTGTTCCAGCGTCAGGTCGCCCGTGCCCGGAACGGGATGCAGCTGCGGCGCCTGCGTGAGCAGGAACTGGGCGTGGCTGCCGGTGCGCGTCTCGTAGCCCTGGATCGCGAAGTCCACGTACATCGGGTCGCGCGCGGCCAGCGGGCTCAGCAGCTCGGTCTGGCCGGAATACACCGCCACCAGGTCGCCCACCTTCAGGCGGCCTTCGCGCTTGGCCTCGCTGCCCAGCGCCGCCACCAGCGCGACGCCGCCCGAGCCGGTGACCTGCACGTCTTCCTCGTGGTTGTCGAAGGGCGAGACCGGGATGCCGGTGAGCGCCCAGATGTCGTTGAAGTTGACCTCCGACGCGAGCATGTAGACCAGCGCCTCGTTCGGCTCGGGCGCTTCCACCGGCACGATGAGTTCGACTTCGCTCTTGATCGGCGCGCCGAAGCGCGGCTCGCCGGTGGCCGCGTCGCGCGGCACCCCGAAGGCGTACTGCCAGGCCGGCAGCGGCGTGATGCCGGGGTAGAACGGCGCACCGCGCTCGAGCAGCGCGCCCGATGCGGTCTGCTCGGCGATCCAGCCGGCCTGCCCGGCCACGGGCCTGACGCCGCCACGCCGCACCGGCAAGGCCGGGCTCTGCTTGTCCATGAACTGCCGGATGCCGGTCTTGCCGCCTTCGGGGTCCACCACGGCCTGCGCGAACAGCTCGGCCTCCTCGGCCAGGCCGGCGTCCAGCCCCTGCGTCCAGCCGCTGCGGATGGCCTGCAGCGCGCGGTCGCGCGCGCCGCCGCGGCCGGCCCAGGCCAGCTGCGACTGCACCTGCTGCAGGTGGGCATCGGCCAGGGCCGCGTCGAGCGAGACGGCGGCCGGCTGGTTCCACGCCGCCAGGCTGTGCTGGCGTTCGCGCCAGGCCGCGCCCAGGCGGCTGGCGCTGCCGTCGCGCAGGTACTCGCGGATGCGCGCATGGGCGGCCGAGAGCACGTCGCTCGCGCCATCGGCCAGTTCGTCCACCACCCCCAGGGCCAGCGCCTCGCGGCCGCCGACGTTGCGCCCGCCCAGGATCAGGTCCAGCGCGTCACGCAGGCCGGCTTCGCCGCGACGGGTCGCCAGCAGGCGCGGCAGCCGCTGCGTGCCGCCGTAGCCGGGCAGCAGGCGCAGGCGGATCTCGGGCTGGCCGAAGCGCGCCGTGGGCTCGGCGACGCGCCAGTGGCAGGCGAGCGCGAACTCCATGCCGCCGCCCAGGGCGACGCCCTGGATGGCCGCGATGCAGGGCTTGCCCATGCGTTCGATCTTGCGGAAGGCCAGGTGGGCGTTGTTGGGCAGCGCGCGCGCCTCGTCCAGCGTGTGGATGTCCTCGAGCAGCTGGCGGATGTCGGCGCCGGCGACGAAGCTGGCCGTGCCCTGGCCGGTGAAGACCACCGCCACCACGTCGTCGCGGCGCGAGAGGTGTTCCGCCACCACGGTCAGCTCGTCGAGCGCGCGTTCGTTGAGCGCGTTGACCGGCGGGTTGCTCACCGTCACGGTGGCCACGCGCTGCCCGTCCGCGGCGACCGCGTTGTACTGGACCGTGAAGTAGCGGTGGCGTTCGAACATCTGCTGCTCGTCGGCCAGCTGCTGCTTGCGCTTCCAGTCGCCGATCACGCGCTGCAGTTCGGCGATGGCCTCGGGGTTCTTCAGCGTCGAGGCGTCGCCGACCTCGGTGTCCTCGACCAGCGCCCGCACCATGCGCCGCATGTACTTGCCGCTGCGCGTCTCGGGGAACTGGCTGACCTCGATGAAGTCGCTCGGCACGGCCACCGCGCCCTTCTCCGAACGCACCAGCTCGGCCAGGCGGCGGCGGTCGTCCTGCGTCAGCTTGCGCCCGGCGGCGGGCTTGACGAAGGCCAGCGGCGTGAGGCCCTTCTCGCGGTGCGGCGCGCCGACGACGATGACGTTGCCCACCGGGCTGTCCGGGTCCAGCGCCTTGTGGCGCAGGATGGCGCCTTCGATCTCCTCGGTGCCCATGCGGTGGCCGCTGACGTTGATGACGTCGTCGCTGCGGCCGTGCAGGCTGAAGCTGCCGTCGGGGTAGCTGACGGCGAAGTCGCCCTGCGTGTAGGCCCAGGCGCCGCGCCAGCGCTTCCAGTAGGTGCCGGCCCAGCGTTCGGCGTCGCCCTTCCAGCCGGCTTGCACGACGCCCGCATCGACGCGGAAGTTCGCGCCATCGCCCCACACCGTGCGCGCCAGGTACGGGTAGGGCGCGGCGATGACGATCTCGCCCTTCTCGTCCGGCGCCGCGCGGCGCCAGGGCACGCCGCCGGCGGCCGGGTCGCGCTGCCAGGGCGTGAAGGTCTCGCGCTCGACGCCGGCGTCCTCGACCCACACGTCGCCGGCGATCCAGGGCAGCGGGTAGGTGTGGGCATCGGCGTGCAGCGGGAAGTCGGGGTTGCCGTAGAAATGGGTCCAGACCATGCCGCCGTGTTCGGTCGCCCAGTAGCTGTTGATGTACTGCGGTGTCATCAGGTCCATGCCGAACTGCTGCACGGCGGGGCTGGTGGGCTCGGCACAGAAGGTGGCCACGCGCAGGCTGCTGAGGTCGTACTGGCGCACGTCGCGCGCGTTCTGCGCGTCGGCCATGATGGTCTTCAGGAAGGTGACGCCGGCCTTGAAGATGCGCACGCGGTAGCGCTCGATCATCGAGGCGTAGCGCCCGGCATGCGGAAAGGTGGGCGCGCCTTCGCCCAGGATGCCGGTGCAGCGGGTCGTCATCGTGGCGCTGAGCATGTAGCTCTGGCCGGTGATCCAGCCGGGGTCGGCCACGACGTAGACCACGTCGCCCGGCCGCGCGTCGAAGGCCACCTTCATCGTGTGCGCCACGCCGGCCGTGTAGCCGCCATGCACGTGCACCACGCCCTTGGGCTTGCCGGTGGAGCCCGAGGTGTAGATGAAGAACAGCGGGTACTCGGCGTCCAGCGGCAGCGGCGGGCTGGCGGCCCAGACGGCGCGCACGAAGTCGGCGTCGGGCAAGGCCAGCAGCGCGGCTTCGTCCTGCACCCCGAATCCCGCCGCGCGGGCGGCCTGCAGCAAGGCGGCCAGCGCG
>CAIWPS010000578.1 GCA_903914615.1 uncultured beta proteobacterium
CAGGTGCTGCAGCTCTTTGCCGACATCCGCAGCCGCCTGAACCTGGCCATGCTCTTCATCACCCACGACCTGCGCGTCGCCAGCCAGGTCTGCGACCAGCTGGCGGTGATGTCCAAGGGCCGCGTGGTGGAGATCGGGCCGGCGCACCGCGTCTTCAGTACACCGCAGCACGAGTACACGAAGGCGCTGTTCGCGGCCGCGCCGGGGCAGGGCTACGCCTTCGGCGCCTGACGTCGGCGCAGGCGCGCGTCAGGCCTACCGGGGCACCGGCGGCATCGGCGCACTCGCGGCAGCTGACAGCCGTGCGGCCTCGCGCGGCGCCACGTACTCGATGACGCCGCGCTGACCGGCCGCGACGGCGGCGCTCACGCCCAGCTTCGGGTAGGACATCTGGGTCGCGCCGCCGGCCAGTGCGCGTTCGGTCTCGGGCGGCCCGAAGCGCTGGCGCACGTCGGCCTCGGACAGGCGCGCCACGGGCACGAAGCTCAGGCTCGCCAGCGGCACGCCGTCGGCTTCGCTCAGGTCTGCCGTGCGCAGGGAAAAGCGGCGCAGGCCACCTTCCATCGGCGAGCTGCCGACGGCGCCATCGCGCCAGCGCCGCAGGGTGGCAGGCGGCACGTCGAAAGCCAGCACCAGCCTGCCCGAGATGAAGCCGGCGTCGAAGGGTTCGACCAGCGCTTCGAGCTGGCCCACCTCGCCCAGCGCGGCCACCAGGGCCAGCTGCAGCCGGTCGCCCGCAAGTTCGCGCACCTGCGCCAGGGTGTCGGCGCCCAGATGCAGGCCCATCACGCGCGAAGTGCCGTCGGCCAGCACCTCGACCTGCCAGGGCAGGCCCGTGGCGGCGGGCGCGGCGGCTCGCGCGGCGTCCGGCGGCGAGGGCCGCAACGCAAAGGCCGCAGCCACCACCAGCGCCGACGCGCAGCCGCCCCACCACCACCCGGATGAAAGTCCCATCGGGCGATTGTCATCGCACGGGAATTCGATTTCGACGTAAGGAACGCTGCCCCGCGACGACATCGCAAGGGCATGCATGGACGGGACGCATCGGACCGGGCCTGACCCACGCATGACGGTCAGAGAGAAACGCGCAAGTCGAACCGCAAGGCGGATCGACCCTTGCAATGTGTCAGTGGAAAGACTTCAAGAGGAACTGCAACATGATCACGTCAAGAAACTCCATGCACCTGGCCCTCATGCTGGCGCTGGCGGCGGGCGCGGCAAGCGCGCGTGCCGACCAGGACGACAGCACGCTGGCTGTGGTGATGACCAACGACCCGGCGGCCAACCAGATCCTGGTGTTCGACACCAAGTCGGGCACGCTGGTGCAGACGCTGTCGACCAACGGCAAGGGCGGCGTCGCCGGCAACGCGCGCGGCGTGAAGCAGCTCGGCGGCGACCTCGTCGCGGTCGTCAACAACGGCTCGAACACCGTCTCGCTCTTCAAGCGCAATGGCAACCGGCTCCGGCTCGAGCAGACCGTGGCCACCAGCAGCGCACCGGTGAGCATCGACTTCGGCAACCACCACATGTACGTGGCCGGCGCGACGACCGTCGATTCGTTCGCGATGTACAACAACAACATCTGGAAGGACGGCACGGCGCCCTTGCAGCTGGTGGGCGGCACGGTGCCGCCGGCCGGCAGCACGGCGCAGGTCGGCGTGGTCGACAGCAAGACGCTGCTCGTGACGCTGAAGACCGACCCGGTTCCGGGCAGCGTCGACGTCGTGGCGCTGCACAACGGCGCCGTCACCGGCATCACGCCCACGGTGGCCTCGGTGCCCAACGGCTCCCTGACCCCGTTCGGGTTCTCGGTCTACCCCGATGGCACGGCGCTCATCACGCTGGCGCACTCCAACCAGGACGGGCTGTTCCGCAACGGCGCCTTCACCGCCATCGTCGCGTCGGGCGCTGGGGCCAGCGCACCCTGCTGGTCGACCCGCGTCGGCAAGTACGTCTTCACCGCGGACGCGGCCAGCAAGACCATCAGCCGCGTGGTCGGCACCGGCAGCAACATCTTCATCGACAGCGTGGTGGCGGCGACGCTGGCCGGCGGGCCCACCGACATCGACGCCCGCAAGGGCGTGATGGGGGTGCTCGACAAGGTGAACGGCGTCTCGCACCTGTCCTTGCTGGGCTACAACAGCTACGGCGAACTGACGCCGGCCGCGGACATCAACCTCGGCGTGGCGGCAGCGAACGGCGTGGCCATCCTTGGCGGCGAGGACGGCGACGACTGAAGCCTCCGGCCCGGCCTGGCCTGCGGGGCCCGCATCGATGCCTCACAAGGGCTCCCCACGGTGCGGCTCCGCTTCCGTCCCGCGGGACCCGGGCGCATCCACGAGGCGCCACCTTGCCGGAGCCGCCGGGCCCGCTCACACCATCGCGGCCCCGTCGCCGTAGCGCGCCAGCAGCTCGGCCCGGCGCGCCGGGTCGAGGTTGACCCGGCGCAGGTCGCCATCGACCTGCGGCAAGGCCAGCAAGCGCTTGTCCATGACCCGGAACCACAGCGGCGGCACATAGGCCAGCGGGAACATGCCGAAATAGCCGCTGGGCAGTTGCGGCAGGTCGGTGAAGTGGCGCAGGCACTGGTAGCGCCGCGACGGGTGGGCATGGTGGTCGCTGTGGCGCTGCAGGTGGAAGGTGGCCAGGTTGGTCACCAGGTGGTTGGTGTTCCACGAGTGGTGCGGCTGCGGGGCCTCGTAAGTGCCGCCGGGCAGGCGCTGGCGCAGCAGCCCGTAGTGCTCGACGTAGTTGGCCGAGGTCAATTGCCACCACGCGACCAGGTTGTGGATGGCGAGGAAGGGAAGCATCACCCAGCCGAACGCGATCACCAGTCCGGCCTGCAGCACCACGGTGACCAGGTAGGACTGCAGCATGGTGTTGCCCAGGCTCCAGGGCGAACGCCCGAGGCCCCGCAGGCGCTCGGACTCCAGCGCCCAGGCGCGACGCATGCCGCCGGGCAGTTCACGCAGCGCGAAACGGTAGATGCTCTCGCCCATGCGTGCGCTGGCGTGGTCCTCGGGTGTGGCCACCCAGCGGTGGTGGCCGCGGCCGTGCTCGACCGTGAAATGGCCGTAGGCCGGCACGGCCAGGGCCAGCCGCGCCAGCCACTGTTCGAGCGGGTTGTGCTTGTGGCCCAGCTCGTGCGCGGTGTTCAGCCCCAACCCGGAATCGGCGCCGGCAATGTAGGCCAGCAGCACCAGCGCCCACCACGACAAATGCTGCGTGCCTGCCCACCAGGCGCAGCCGATCATCGCAACGAAATGCAGCGGCACCGTGGCCCAGGTCAGCCAGCGGTAATAGCGGTCGGCGTCGAGCTGCGGCACCACGGCCTCGGGCGGGTTGTTCTCGTCTTCGCCGATCAGCGCGTCCAGCAGCGGCATCAGCCCGTAGCTGATGACGAGCGGCAGACCGAGCGCGATTTCCATACCGCTGAAGTGCTGCGCTGCCAGCCCCACGAAAGGCAGCAGCGGCCATACCACCGACAGTGCCCAAGCCCAGCGCTTGCCGTCTCGGTAGCTGACGGGCCGGCCATCGGCCGCCGTCGCGGTGTAGGTCTTGGCCATGGGTGTGACCTCGCAGGAAGCGGGAAGTTGGAAGCGCGGTGGTCCTCGGGGTGCCATCGTCCGCCGTCATTCTCGGCGATCGGCTGCCGCGCGTTGCGCTGCCGAGGGTCGAGCGCTTGAGTGCATCGCAGCGATGGCCCTTCGTGCAACCGCAGCAGGATCACGGCTGCCGTCGGCTTGAATCGGGAACGCCGGGAAGCGGCCCTAAGAGATTATCCGTAAATAGTACACTACCCGTCCGAGCCGCAGCAGACGCGGCGTCGGAGCGGACGGATGGCGACGAGACGAGTTGAATCATGGGTGGTGACTGACGACTTCTGGGCG
>CAIWPS010000579.1 GCA_903914615.1 uncultured beta proteobacterium
AATAGCTGATCATGTTGTTCGCGCGCACCGCGGTGGTGGCGCCCGAGCCGAGGGCGGAGCGGGCATTGGCGATGGTCGCCACGCCGACGTAGCCCCAGGGTTCGTAGGCCAGCACGTTCAGGAAGGTCGGCGTGTAGTCGCGGCCGAGGCGGATTTCACCGAAGTTGCCAATCAGGCTGACCGTCGAGCGGCGCTGCCAAGTCACCGCCGGACAGGCGCTGCCGACGGAAGTACCGCCGCACCCACTGTCGGCGCCGAAGGCACCTTCGAGCCAGAAGCCGGCACGCAAGCCGCCACCCAGGTCTTCGATGCCGCGGAAGCCGAGGCGGCTGGACGCGATACCGTCGGTGCTCAGGGTCTTGAGCTTGCCGCCGGAGCCGTTGTCCACCTGGCGGGCGTTCACGTCAATGATGCCGAACAGGGTGACCGACGATTGGGCCGAAGCCACGCCCGCAAACGCCGTCAGCGCTGCCAGGGCGAGCAGAGATTTTTTCATTTCAACTATCTCCTAGGTTGAACAAGAGGTCCCGATCGGGGGATCACCCGGCGAGGGGCTGATCAGGCCAACCTCCTCAGCGGAAGTTGCCCGTATTGCACCACAGGCCCCGTCCGGTTGGCGCATGGCCGACCCCGAAAACGCCCCTGCCTGTGGTCTGGCAGCAACGCCACGGCGCGGTCACTGCGGCGACGCATTGGGCTATCCTCGCTCTGGCATGAATAGGCTCGACGAACTCATCAGCAGCCTGGACAACGCGCTGCGCACGGTGGCCGCCCCTGCGCACGCGGGCCGCGCCAATCCAGCCGGCCCGGCCACCGGCGAGGCCCTGGAAGACGGCCCCCGTCGGGAGGCCGGCGCGCTGATGCGCGTCAACCACGTCGGAGAGGTCTGCGCCCAGGCGCTGTACCAGGCCCAGGCGCTCACCGCGCGCACGCCTGAATTGCGCCGCCAGATGGCGCAGGCCGCGCGCGAGGAAACCGACCACCTGGCGTGGACCCGGCAGCGCCTGGACGAACTGGGCGACCGCGTGAGTTGGCTCAACCCGCTGTGGTACGCCGGCGCCTTCGGCATCGGCCTCGTCGCCGGGCGCCTGAGCGACCGCGTCAGCCTGGGCTTCGTCGTCGAGACCGAACGCCAGGTCGAACAGCACCTGGCCGGCCACCTCGACCGCCTGCCGGCCGAGGACACGCGCTCGCGCGCCATCGTCGCGGCCATGGCCGACGACGAGCGCCGCCACGCCGACGAGGCCGCCGCCGCCGGCGCCGTGACGCTGCCGCTGCCCGTGCGCTGGCTGATGCGGGGCGCGGCCAAGGTCATGACGACGACGGCGCACCGCATCTAGCGCCGCTGCGGCCTCAGACTTCGACGATCTCGAAGCTCGTCACGATCTCGGCGGTCTTGCCGAGCATGATGCTGGCCGAGCAGTAGCGCTCGTGCGAGAGCGCAATGGCCCGTTCCACCGCCGCCGGCGGCACGCCGCGCCCGCTGACGACGAAGTGCATCGAGATGCGGGTGAAGACCTTGGGGTCGGTGGCGGCGCGGTCGGCCTCGAGCTTGACCTGGCAGCCGCGCACGTCGTGGCGCCCGCGTTTGAGGATCAGCACGACGTCGTAGGCTGTGCAGCCGCCGGTGCCGGCGAGCACGGTTTCCATCGGCCGCGGCGCCAGGTTGCGGCCGCCGCCGTCGGGCGCGCCGTCCATGGTCAGGAAGTGGCCGCTGCCGGTCTCGGCAACGAAGCCCATGCCGGTGCCTGGCATCCAGTTGATGGTGCATTCCATGGTGCATCTGCCCCGCGGTTGCGCACGCGCGAGCGTGCCGTGGTGTTTTGGAGTCGCCGCCCTAGCGCGACGTGGCAAAGAGCATATTGCACTGCAGCATCCGAGTGATAGACTGCCCTGCATGGGTGGCCGAAAGGCGACCCGCCGATTGTCTCCTCCACCTCCATCAATGGTGGATTCAGCCCGGGGCTCCCAAGGTCCCGGGCTTTTTTTCGCCTGCGGCACGGCGGGTCGGCGTGCAGGGGGCCTGCCTTATGATCCGCCGCCCCGTGGCTGCGCCACCCGAACACGCTCGCAAGATGCCCGCGGCTGCCGCCCCGAACCCTTCGCTCACGCCGGCCCTGGCCGACGCCGCCCCCGTCTCGGCCGCAGGCCGTCGCATCGCCGCGGCCTACCTGCAGCGCATCCTCACCGCCCGCGTCTACGACGTTGCGCTGGAAACCGCGCTGCAGCCCGCGCGCGTGCTCTCGCGCCGCCTGGGCAACCAGGTGCTGCTCAAGCGCGAAGACCAGCAGCCGGTGTTCAGCTTCAAGCTGCGCGGGGCCTACAACAAGATGGTGCGGATGGACGCCCCGGCGCTGGCGCGCGGCGTCATCTGCGCCTCGGCGGGCAATCACG
>CAIWPS010000580.1 GCA_903914615.1 uncultured beta proteobacterium
AAGGCCTGCACCGCCGGCGTGCCGGCGGTTTCCTCGGAGCGCGGCGCGCCATTGCGTTCCGGGCGCGGGCCACGGCGGCCGTTGTCGCCGCGCGGGGCGCGCTCGTCACGCTCAGGGGCGCCGGTGCCTTCGACGGGGGCTTCGCTGCGGCGGCCTTCGCCACGGCCTTCACCGCGGCCTTCAGGGCGACCCTCGGCACGCCCCTCGCCGCGGCCACCGCGGCCGTCCTTGCCGCCTTCGCCACGGCCATTGCGCGGGCCCCGGTCGCCGCGTTCGCCGCGACCACCGCGGTCGCCGCCGCGCTCACCGCGTCGGCCTTCGCGCTTCTCGGGCGTGGCCGCTGTCGTCGGCACCGCGGACGGCACCGCCGCAGGCGCGGCCGCGACCGGTGCGCTCGCGGGTGCCGGCGAACCGGTGAACAGCCGCGTCACCCAGCCGAAGAAGCCGCTGCCAGCGGCCGGCGCGGGCACCGGCGCGGGAGCGGGCATGGGCGCGGCCACGGGAGCCACGGCCACCGGTGCGGGCAGCGGCGCGGGCGCCGGTGCCGGCGGGGCCGGCTGGTCGGGCAGCACGCCCTTGATGAGGGGTTCCTGCTTGGGCTTGCCCTTTTCGCGCCGGGTGATGCCGACCTCGTCTTCCGGCTCCTCGATCATCGTGTAGCTGGCCTGCAGGCTCTCCAGCCGCGGGTCGTCGTGACGCAGGCGCTCGAGCTTGTAGTTCGGCGTCTCGAGGTGCTTGTTCGGCACCAGCAGCACGGTCACGCGCTGCTTCAGTTCGATCTTGGTGATCTCGCTGCGCTTTTCGTTGAGCAGGAAGCTGGTCACCTCCACCGGCACCTGCACGTGGACGGCGGCGGTGTTCTCCTTCAGCGCCTCTTCCTGGATGATGCGCAGGATCTGCAGCGCCGAGCTTTCGGTGTCGCGGATGTGGCCGGTGCCGTTGCAGCGCGGGCAGGTGATGTGGTTGCCTTCGCTGAGCGCCGGGCGCAGGCGCTGGCGGCTGAGTTCGAGCAGGCCGAACTTGCTGATGCTGCTGAACTGCACGCGGGCACGGTCGGATCGCAGCGCGTCGCGCAGGCGGGTTTCCACCTCGCGCCGGTTCTTGCTCTCTTCCATGTCGATGAAGTCGACGACGATGAGGCCGCCCAGGTCGCGCAGCCGCATCTGGCGCGCCACCTCGTCGGCGGCTTCCAGGTTGGTGCGCGTGGCGGTTTCCTCGATGTCGCTGCCGCGCGTCGAGCGTGCCGAGTTGACGTCGACGCTGACCAGCGCCTCGGTGTGGTCGATCACGATGGCGCCGCCGCTGGGCAGGTTCACGGTGCGGCTGAACGCGGTCTCGATCTGGTGCTCGATCTGGAAGCGGCTGAACAGCGCCGCGTCGTCGCGGTAGCGCTTCACGCGGTTGGCCGTCTCCGGCATCACGTGATTCATGAACTGCTGCGCCTGATCGAAGATGTCGTCGGTGTCGATCAGGATCTCGCCGATGTCGGCGGTGAAGTAGTCGCGGATGGCGCGGATGACGAGGCTGCTCTCCTGGTAGATCAGGAAGGCGCCCTTGGCCGACTGTGCCGCGCCGTCGATGGCGGTCCACAGCTTGAGCATGTAGTTCAGGTCCCACTGCAGCTCTTCGGCGCTGCGGCCGATGCCCGCGGTGCGCGCGATCAGGCTCATGCCCTTGGGGTAGTCGAGCTGCTCAAGGTTGTCCTTGAGCTCCTCGCGCTGCTCGCCCTCGATGCGCCGACTGACGCCGCCGCCGCGCGGGTTGTTGGGCATCAGCACCAGGTAGCGGCCGGCCAGGCTGACGAAGGTGGTCAGCGCCGCGCCCTTGTTGCCGCGTTCTTCCTTCTCGACCTGCACCAGCAGGTTGTCGCCCTCGCGGACCACGTCCTGGATGCGCGCGTTCTTGACGTCGGCGCCCTCGCGGAAGTAGTTCTTGGAGATTTCCTTGAAGGGCAGGAAGCCGTGGCGCTCCTCGCCGTAGTCGACGAAGCAGGCCTCGAGCGAAGGCTCGACGCGGGTGATGACGGCCTTGTAGATGTTGCCCTTGCGCTGTTCGCGCCCTTCGATCTCGGTCTCGAAGTCGAGCAGCTTCTGGCCATCGACGATCGCCAGGCGCCGCTCTTCGGGCTGCGTGGCGTTGATCAGCATGCGTTTCATGTGCACTCCAGTGCCGCAGCGCCCGGTGGCCGGGCCTGCGTTGCCTCACATCGATGCACGAGTAACGCGGTCGAACCGTTGACGCGAGTGCCCTGGACTGCGAACGACCGCCCCTGGCGGCCTAAGTACGCAGCGTTGGCGCGTGCGTGCCGGGCAGGGCAGCGGCATGGGTCGGCGTCTGCCCTGCCCGCCGCGGATCGCGCGGCGGTGCCCCGGCGCCGGCCGCTGCGGCAAGGGGCCGCAGCGGTTGGTGGCGTGCGATGGGCGTTGTGGGAGACGGGGACGACATGGGCTGCAGGACTGCGCCGGACGCTGGATGCCAGCTTGCCGTGGGCGGCGTGCTGGCACCATGGGATTCACGGTGGCCTCGTCTTGGGCGCCTTGGGGGCGCCGGGCGAGGGCTGGGTTCTTCTACGTTGCTCTGCCACCTGAGATGGCCGCCTGCCGGGTCACTGGGGGTCCCCGGCCCGACGGCCTCCTGCGGGCGTCGCATCACCTCTTTGCCAGCCTGATGCTCAGGCCGGACAGACCACTTTAGCGCCGGAGATGCCCGGGTAAACTCCGATAAATCAAGCACTTACGGTGCATATGTGGAGTCGCAGATTATAGGGGTGAAACAAGCTGCGGCCGCGCCGGCGGTGCGCCACCTCACGGTGGACGCCGAATCGGCCGGCCAGCGCCTGGACAACTACCTGCTGCGCGTGCTCAAGGGCGTGCCCAAGACGCATGTCTACCGTGTCATCCGCAGTGGCGAGGTGCGCGTCAACAAGGGCCGCGCCGGCGCCGACACGCGCGTGGCCGAGGGCGACGACGTGCGCGTGCCGCCGGTGCGCCTGCCCGACCGCAGTGCCGTGCCGCCTGCGCCGGCGCGCGAGTTCACGGTGCTTTTCGAGGACGAGCACCTGCTGGCCATCGCCAAGCCCGCCGGCGTGGCCGTGCACGGTGGCAGCGGCGTGAGCTTCGGCGTCATAGAGCAGCTGCGCCAGGCCAGGCCGCAGGCCCGCTACCTGGAACTCGTGCATCGCCTGGACCGCGAGACCTCAGGGGTGCTGCTGTTGGCGAAGAAACGCAGCGCCCTGACGGCGCTGCAGGACCAGTTCCGCAGCCGCGACACCGGCAAGGTCTATGCGGCGATGGTCTTCGGTGCCTGGCCCGACAGGCTCAAGGTCATCGACCTGGCCTTGCACAAGGCCAGCGACGAAGCCGGCGAGCGCAACGTGCGCGTGGTCGCCGCCGACCATGCCGACGGCCGGCGCTCGATCACGCTGGTGCGGGTGGCGCAGCGCCTGCCCGAGCTGACGCTGCTGGACGTGACGCTGAAGACCGGCCGCACCCACCAGATCCGCGTCCACCTGGCACACCACGGCCACCCCATCGTCGGCGACCCCAAGTACGGCGACTTCGCGCGCAACAAGGCACTGGCCAAGGCGACCGGCTTCTCGCGCATGTTCCTGCACGCACGCGAGCTCGCCTTCGACCACCCGGCCACCGGCCAGCGCATCACCCTGCAAGCCCCGCTGCCGGCGGATTGCGCCAAACTCGCCGCCCCATGAAAGCCACCCGCGCCCGCCGCTACGACCTGATCGTCTTCGACTGGGACGGCACGCTGTTCGACAGCACCACGCTCATCGTGCGCTGCATCCAGGCCGCCTGCGCCGACATCGGCGTGGCCGTGCCCAGCGACGAGGCCGCGGCCTACGTCATCGGCCTGGGCCTGCACGACGCGCTGCAGCATGTCGTGCCCGGCCTGCCCGCCGCGCGCTACCCCGAGCTGGGCCAGCGCTACCGCCACCACTACATGGCGCGCCAGGACGACCTGGTGATGTTCCCCGGCACGCTGGCGATGCTGCAGGCGCTGAAGGCGCGCCAGCATTTCCTGGCCGTGGCCACGGGCAAGAACCGCCGCGGCCTGGACGACTCGCTGGCCCACGCCCAGCTGCACGGCATGTTCGACGCCACGCGCACCGCCGACGAAACCGCCAGCAAGCCGCACCCGCGCATGCTGCAGGAACTGATGGCCCTCTTCGGCGTGCCGCCGCAGCGCACGCTGATGATCGGCGACACCACCCACGACCTGCAGCTGGCGGTCAACGCCGGCACCGACCGCGTGGCCGTCAGCTATGGCGCCCACGACCGCGAGGCCTTCGCCGAGCACGGCCCGCGCTTCGTCGCCCACAGCACCCGCGAGCTGCACGACTGGCTGCTGGAACACGCGTGAGCGACGCGGTCGAGCTGCCCCTGTGCGACGCGCGGGCGCTGGAGGAGGGCGGCCGCGCCTGGGTCTGGGAAGTGCAGGAATACGGCCGCCCGCTGCGCGCCTTCGCGCTGCGCTTCGGCGGCCAGGTTCGCGCCTACCTGAACCGCTGCGTCCACGTGCCCACCGAGATGGACTGGCAGCCCGGCGAGTTCTTCGACACCGACAGGCGCTGGATCATCTGCAGCATCCACGGCGCCACCTACGAACCGGCCGACGGCCGCTGCGTCGGCGGGCCCTGCGCCCGCGGCCGCCTGAAGCCGGTGGCGGTGGCCGAACGTGACGGTCAGGTGTATTGGTATCCTTCCCGCGACATCCAGCCGCCGAGCGCCGACCCGGCGCCGGCAGGAACGCCCCCATGAGCATCGAAGACCCCATCCCCGGCGCCCGCGCCCCCGAGCCCGTGCCGCCGGGTGCGCCTGCACCGCGCGGCAGCCTGGAAGGTGCGCTCGAGCGCATCGCCGGCGAGCTGCTCCGGCAGCAGAAGACCGACCGCCGCTGGCGCGTCTTCTTCCGCAGCGGCTGGCTGCTGCTGGCAGCGTTGGCGCTGTGGCTGGGCCTGGCGCACCGCATCACGCCCGGCGCACCGAGCACGCCGCACACCGCGATGGTGGAAGTGCATGGCGAGATCGGTGCCGACACCGAAGCCAACGCCGAGTCGCTGGTCGCGGCGCTGAAGAGCGCCTTCGAGGACAGCACCGCCCAGGCCGTGGTGCTGCGCATCAACTCGCCAGGCGGCAGCCCGGTGCAGAGCGGCATCGTCAACGACGAGATCCGGCGCCTGAAGGCCAAGCACCACAAGAAGGTCTACGCGGTGGTGGAAGAGATGTGCGCCTCCGGCGCCTACTACATCGCCGTCGCCGCCGACGAGATCTACGTCGACAAGGCCAGCATCGTTGGCAGCATCGGCGTGCTCATGGACGGCTTCGGCTACACCGGCCTGATGGCCAAGCTGGGCGTGGAGCGGCGGCTGCTCACGGCGGGCGAGAACAAGGCCATGCTCGACCCCTTCAGCCCCGTCAACCCGCGGCATGTGGAGCTGGCCAAGGCGATGATCGAGCAGATCCACCGCCAGTTCATCGCCGTCGTCAAGGAAGGCCGCGGCGCGCGCCTGAAGGAAACGCCGGATACCTTCTCGGGCCTGTTCTGGAACGGCGAGGAAGCGGTCAAGCTGGGCCTGGCCGACGGCCTGGGCAACCTCGACTACGTGGCGCGCGAGATCGTCAAGGCCGAGGACGTCGTCGACTACACGCCGCGCGACAACGTCGCCGAGCGGCTGGCCAAGCGCTTCGGCGCCAGCGTCGGCATCGGTGCGGTGAAGGCGCTGCGCGAGATGGCGCCGCTGCGGTGACGGCCCCCGGCGACGCGCCGCTGGGCGAGCGCCTGGCGGTCGCCGCGCAGTACCTGCTGCCCAAGCAGGCGCTGACCACGCTGGCGGGTGCTGCGGCCGGCGCCCGCGGCGGCCGCGCGACGACGGCCGTGATCCGCTGGTTCATCGGCCGCTACGGCGTGCAGATGGCCGAGGCCGCCGACCCCGACCCTGGCGCCTACGCCAGCTTCAACGACTTCTTCACGCGTGCGCTCAAGCCCGGCGCGCGGCCGCTGGCGCAGGCCGACTGGCTGTGCCCGGTGGACGGCGCCATCAGCCAGTTCGGCGCCGTCCAGGCCGGGCGCATCTTCCAGGCCAAGGGCCACAGCTACACCGCCACCGCGCTGCTGGGCGGCGACGCCGCGCTGGCGGCGCATTTCCAGCAGGGCCACTACGCCACGCTGTACCTGAGCCCGAAGGACTACCACCGCATCCACATGCCCTGTGCCGGCCGGCTGCTGCGCATGGTGCATGTGCCGGGGGCGCTGTTCTCGGTCAACCCGGCCACGGCGCGCGGCGTGCCGGGGCTGTTCGCGCGCAACGAACGCGTGGTCTGCGTCTTCGACGGCGAACGCGGACCGTGGGTGCTGGTGCTGGTGGGCGCGACCATCGTCGGCAGCATGGCCACGGTGTGGCACGGCCGGGTCAACCCGCCACGTCCGGGCACGGTGCGGGCCTGGGACTACAACGACCAGCGCGTCGAACTCGCCCAGGGCGCAGAGATGGGCCGCTTCCTGCTCGGCAGCACGGTGGTGCTGCTGTTCCCGCCGGGCCCGCTGCAGTGGAACCCCGCCTGGGCCCCGGGCGGCGCTATCCGCATGGGCCAGGCGATGGCCGGCTAGCCGAACAGCCCCGGCGCGTCGATAGGGTCGCTGGCCTCGCTGTAGAAGCACGAGGGGCAGACCGCGCGGTAGCGCTCGTTGCCGCCGATGACCACCTGCTCGCCCTCCTTGACGCGGTGGCCGCGGTCGTCGACGCGCAGGTTCATGCTGGCCTTGCGCGCACAGGCGCAGATGGTCTTCATCTCCTCCAGGTCGTCGGCCAGCGTCAGCAGCGCGCTGGCGCCGGGAAAGGCCTCGCCGCGGAAGTCGCTGCGCAGGCCGTAGCAGAGCACCGGCAGCGACACCGCATGCGCCAGGCGGTGCAGCTGGCGCACCTGGTCGGGGCTGAGGAACTGCGCCTCGTCGATGAGCAGGCAGGCCCAGCCGGAACCGAGCCAGGCGGCGTCGAAGGAGGTCTGCGGCCCGAAGGTCTCGACCTGGCGCTGCAGCCCCAGCCGCGAGCCGATGATGCCGGGGCCGGCGCGGTCGTCGTGGGCGGCCGTGAACAGGCGCACCTTCATGCCCCGCTCCTCGTAGTTGTGCGCCGCCTGCAGCAGGGCGGTGGACTTGCCGGCGTTCATCGCGGCGTAGCGGAAATAGAGCTTGCTCACGGCCGGCACTCTACCCGGCGCGGCGCGACGAAAAGCACCGGCAACCGGCAGCACTTCCACGCCTGGCCGCCGGGCGCGCCCGGCAACATGCTGGCGTCATGCAACCGGAGGTGGGCGCCCGCTTGCGCCCGGCCTGTCGCAGGCATTTGGAGGTTCGACGGATGAAGCGATGGCACAGGGCCCTGGCCCCGCTGCTTGTGGCGGCCGCCACGGCCGCGCTGCCGGCCCGGGCGGGCGACGGCAAGCTGCTGCTGACGGGCGGCGTCAGCACCGTTGACGGCGCCGCCGGCGGCGGCCTCACGCCCTGGGCCGTCACCGCCGGCTACGCCACCGCCGGCCAGTGGGGCGCCACCGCCTACGCCACCACGCTGCGCACCCAGGACTACGGCCTTGCGGTGGCCGGTGCGGCCTTCAGCTTCAGTGATCGCGTCGAGGTCTCGCTGGCGCGCCAGGACTTCGACACCCGCAACAACCTGGCCGCGCTGGGCCTGGCCGGGCTGCACCTGAAGCAGGACATCGTGGGCGCCAAGCTGCGCCTGGCCGGCGACGCCGTGCTGGACAGCGACCGCCTCCTGCCGCAACTCGCCATCGGCGTGCTGCACAAGCGCAGCGACAGCGGTGCCCTGGCACCCAGCCTCACCGGCGCCCTGGGCGCGCGGGCCGGCGGCACCGAGTTCTACCTGAGTGCGACCAAGCTCTTCCTGGGCAGCGGCGTGCTGGCCAACGTCACGCTGCGCGCCACGCAGGCCAACCAGGGCGGGCTGCTGGGCTTCGGCGGCGCCCAGGGGCAGGGCCGTCGCGTGCAGCCCGAGGGCTCGCTGGCATGGCTGCTGAACCGCCATCTCGCCGTGGGCGTGGAAGCGCGCGCCAAGCCCGACAACCTGAACCACGGCGTGCTCGGCGACGGTGCGCTGAAGGAAGACCCCTGGTTCGATGCCTTCGTCGCCTGGGCGCCGAACAAGACCGTCTCGTTCACGCTGGCCTGGGTCGACCTGGGCCACATCGTCCCCGCGCTGCAACCGCGGCGCCAGGGTGGCGCCTATCTCTCGGTGCAGCTTGCACTCTGACCCATGAAGGCCGACCCATGCGCACGAGATTGAAGACCGCACTGCTGGCCCTGCTGCTGGCCGGCACCTGCGCGGCCCATGCGGGCGATGACGCGCTGTACCGCGCGCTCGGCGACCAGGCCGGCGTGGCCAGCCTGATGACCGACTTCGTCACCCGCTTGAAGCGCGATACGCGCACGGAGAACTTCTTCAGGCAAACCAGGGTCGACGGCCTGGCGGAAGCGCTGACCGACCAGGTCTGCGTGCTCGCCGGCGGGCCTTGCAAGTACGAAGGCGCGACAATGGCCAAGGCGCACGCCGACCTGGCCATCGGCCGCGCCGACTTCAACGCCCTCGTCGAGGTGCTGCAGGACACGATGGACGAGCGGGGCATCCCCTTCGCCACCCAGAACCGGCTGCTGGCCCTGCTGGCGCCGATGCACCGCGACATCGTCACGCGCTGAACCGGCC
>CAIWPS010000581.1 GCA_903914615.1 uncultured beta proteobacterium
CTTCGACGACTGGGTGGCGCGCACGCAGCCGCAGGCGGCACAGGTGCTGGGCGCGCTGCGCGGGCTGGCAGCCAGGCCCGCCGGCCCCGGCGCCGCCTGAGTCGCTAGCCCCAGACCTCGGCCGCCGTCTCCACCACCAGCCGCAGCTTGGCGCGCTGCGCCTCCACCGCGATGTTGTTGCCGTGCACGGTGCTGGAGAAGCCGCATTGCGGCGACAGGCACAGCTGGTCCAGCGGCGCGTATTTCGCGGCTTCGTCGATGCGGCGCTTCAGCGTGTCCTTGCTCTCCATCTCGCCGAACTTCGTCGTCACCAGGCCCAGCACGACGATCTTGCCCTTGGGCAGAAAGCGCAGCGGCTTGAAGTCGCCGCTGCGGTCGTCGTCGTACTCCATGAAGTAGGCGTCGAGGTTCATCTCCGACAGCAGCGCCTCGGCCACCGGCTCGTAGTTGCCGGCGGCAGCGTGGGTGCTCTTGAAGTTGCCGCGGCACAGGTGCATGGCCAGGGTCATGCCGGGCGGCTTCTTCGCCACCACCTTGTTGATGAAGGCGGCGTAGCGGTGCGGCAGCTCGTTGGGGTCGTCGCCGCGCAGCCGCGCCGCCTCGCGCATCTTGTCGTCGCAGAGGTAGGCCATGTTGGTGTCGTCCATCTGCACGTAGCGGCAGCCGGCGTTGTACAGGCTGCGCAGCTCCTCGCCGTAGGCGGTGGCGACGTCGTCGTAGAACGCGGGGTCGAGCTCGGGGTAGCGGACCTTGCTGATGCCGGCGCGGCCGCCGCGGAAGTGCAGCATGGTCGGCGAGGGGATGGTCACCTTGGGCGTCATGCCCGGCGCCACCTGGCGCTTCAGGAACTCGAAGTCGGCGCGCTGGATGTCCTTCACGTGGCGCACCTTGTCCACCACCTTCATCACCGGCGGCGCCAGCTCCTCGGTGCCGTCGGGCTTGCGGATGGTGACCGGGATGTCGGTCTTCACGCCGCCGAGCTGCTCGAGGAAGTCGATGTGGAAGTAGGTGCGGCGGAACTCGCCGTCGGTGATGCTCTGCAGACCCACGTCCTGCTGGAACTTGACGATCTCGGCGATGGCCTTGTCCTCGACCGCGCGCAGCTGCGCGGCGTTGATCTCGCCGCGCGCCTTCTGCTCGCGCGCGTCGAGCAGGAACTTGGGCCGCAGGAAGCTGCCGACGTGGTCGGCGCGGAAAGGGGGCGTGGTCCGTGCGGTCATGCGGGTCTCCTTCGGGATCAGTGGGTGGCGCTGACGCCCAGCCAGGCGTCCAGCGGTGCGGGGTTGTCGAGCAGGTCGGCGCTGCTCGCACGGTAGGCGATGCCGCCGCGGTCGAGCACGATGGCATCGTCGGTGACGCCCAGCACCATGTGCGGGTGCTGCTCGACGACGATGGAACTCAGGCCTTCCTCGCGCGCGACGCGGCGGATGGCGCGCAGCAGTTCCTCGACGATGATCGGCGCCAGTCCTTCCAGCGGCTCGTCCAGCAGCAGCAGGCGCGGGTTGAGAACGAGGGCGCGGCCGAAGGCCAGCATCTGCTGCTCGCCGCCCGAGAGCTGGTTGCCGAGGTTGCGCTTGCGTTCGGCCAGGCGCGGGAAGAGCTCATAGACGCGGGCCTCGGTCCAGGGGCCCGGCCGCGCCACCGCGGTGAGGTTCTCGGCCACCGTCAGCGACTTGAAGATGTTGCGCTCCTGCGGCACCCAGCCGATGCCGGCGGCGGCGCGCCGGTGCACCGGCAGGGCCTGGATCTCCTGCCCCTGCAGCACGATGCGCCCGGCGTGGCGGCGCGTCACGCCCACCAGGGTGTCGATGAGCGTGGTCTTGCCGGTGCCGTTGCGGCCCAGCAGCGCCAGCGAACGGCCCGCCGGCATGCTGAAGCCGACGTCGCTGAGCACGACGGACTCGCCGTAGCCGCAAGTCAGGCCTTCGACC
>CAIWPS010000582.1 GCA_903914615.1 uncultured beta proteobacterium
AACCCCTAGCCTACGTGCGTCACTACCTCTCTCCCGAACCTCCGCGAATATGCGTCAATTTCGAGGCTGAGCTGCGCTTCGACAATCCGTACAAGCTCGAAATCTGGCAGCACTACGAAGCGCCCATCGTCATTGCCGAGGCGGGGCAGCGCATTGCGCCGCTGGGGGAATACGGAGTAAGCACCCGGCGAAGTCATCTGTGACTGATCGCTAGATTTGAGCAAGATAGTGTCCACTAAAAGAGTTGGTGGACACTATGGGAGTCGAGAAGCTGAAGCGCCGCAGGCGACTGCACAGCGAGGAATTCAAAGCCGATGTGGTTCGCGCGTGCAGCGAGCCGGGGGTGTCGGTCGCAGGAGTGGCGTTGGCGAACGGCGTCAATGCCAATCTGGTCCGACGGTGGATGGTCGAGCGCGGGGTTTCGGCGCCGAGCCTGCGACAGCGCGTGACGTTGGCAGAGCCGGTCGGTGTCCCGGAGTTTGTTCCTGTCACCATAGCGCCGCCCGAGCCGATAGCGACGACCATTCGCATCGAGGTCCAGCGCGGAAGTTCACTGGTCAAGGTGGAATGGCCGCTGCAGGCGGCAGTCGAATGCAGCGCCTGGTTGCGGAAGTGGTTGCGGTGATCCGTACCGACGCCATTTGGATGTCGATTATTCCCGTCGACATGCGGGCCGGGACCGACACCCTGCTGGCGAGAATCGTGGTGGTATTCGGCGCAGCCCATCCGCACCACGCGTATTTGTTTGCCAATGCCCGAGGGACGCGGATGAAGGTGCTGATCCATGACGGCATCGGAGTTTGGCTGGCGAGTCGCCGTCTGGATCAAGGCCGATTCACCTGGCCCAAGGAGGGAGACACGGTGTCGCTCAGTCGCGGGCAATTTGACGCCCTGGTGCTCGGCCTGCCATGGCAACGTGTTGGCGCGGACGGCGTGATTAGACTCCTCTAGTCAAGGCCGATGAGGCAGCCTAAATGCGCGATGCTTGACACATAATTGCAGGCGCGTTGCTGGCATCATTCTGGCCATGGTCGATGTCGCCACTCTTCCCTCTCTGAGCCCCGAGCAACTGCGCGAACTCGCGCAACAGTTGATCACGCAGCTCGCCAGCAAGAACACCCTGATTGCCCAGCAGACGAACGAACTGAGCTGGCGTCAAAGCAAGATCGACAAGCTGACGCAAGAGCTGGCACTGTACAAACGCTGGAAATTCGGCGCCAAGACCGAAAGCCTGTCTGCCGAGCAGATCAAGTTGTTCGACGAAACCTGTGCGGCCGACATTGCAGCGATCGAAGAAGAGCTGGAGAGACTCAGTCCTCCAGTTCAGGACAGCGAGAAGCGCCAGCCCAAACGGAGCCCCATTCCGCCGCACCTGCCGCGCACGGAAATCCACCACGAACCCGAATCGACGACCTGCCGCTGTGGCTGCGCGATGAAGCGCATCGGCGAAGATGTTGCCGAGAAGCTCGACTACACCCCAGGGCTGATCACCGTTGAGAAGCACATCCGCGGCAAGTGGGTCTGTGCGGCGTGCGAAACCCTGATACAGGCACCGGTTCCCGCACAGGTGATCGACAAGGGCTTGCCAACGGCAGGGATGCTAGCGCAGGTGATGATCGCAAAGTATGCGGATCATTTGCCCTTGTACCGTCAATCCGGGATCTTCGAGCGCAGCGGCCTGGCGATTCCGGCCTCGACGCTGGGGCAGTGGGTCGGACAAACCGGCGTTGCCCTGCAACCGGTGGTCGACGTACTCAAGGAGTCTTTGCTTACCCAGCGTATCCTGCATGCCGACGAAACCCCGGTCGCGATGCTCGATCCAGGGGCGGGCAAGACCAAGAGAGCGTACGTGTGGAGTTACTGCACGACGGTGTACAACGCCCTCCAGGGCGTGGTCTATGACTTTGCCGAGAGCCGCGCCGGTCAGCATGCCAGGGATTTCCTCGGTGACTGGAAAGGCATCCTCGTCTGCGACAACTACTCGGGGTACAAGCAACTTCTGACGCAGGGAATTGTTGACGCTGGATGTCTCGCTCATTCGCGACGGAAGTTCTTTGACCTGTACGTCAATCACCAGAGCCAGATCGCCGAAGCGGCGCTACCCTTCTACACGCACCTCTACCAGATCGAGAAACGGGCGGCTGCGCTGACGGCCGATGAGCGACGGCAATTGCGGCAAAGCGAAAGCCGGCCGATTGCCGATGCGCTGTATGCCTGGATGGTCGCCCAACGAAAACTGGTGCCCAATGGCTCGGCGATCGCCAAGGCCATCGACTACAGCGTGAATCGCTGGGCGGCGTTGATGCGCTTTCTCGACGACGGCGATATTCCGATCGACAATAACTGGAACGAGAACCGCATCCGCCCAATTGCCGTCGGGCGATCCAACTGGTTATTCGTGGGAAGTTTGCGCGCGGGCCAACGCGCTGCCGCGATCATGAGTCTGATCCAGTCCGCCAAGCTCAACGGCCACGAGCCGCATACCTATCTCAAGGACATCCTGACCCGCTTGCCAACTCAACCGGCCAGCCGCATCGAGGAATTGCTCCCGCATCGCTGGCAGCCAGCGTAGTCAGTACCGATCACGCAGCCACACAGGGTATGACTTCGCCGGGTGCTTACAATACGGATCGGTGCCGAAGGACAGCCTCGCTATCTTCGCGACGACGTTGGCCCTGCGGCTTTCCAGCGCGGCAATGCAATACGCTGATTGACGGTCAGCGCCCGGGACGTTATCGCGCCAGATACCCGCCATCCACGGCGAGGGCGTGACCGTAGGTGAACGAAGCATCGTCCGAGCACAGCCATAGTGCTGCCTTGGCGATTTCGTCGGGTCGGCCGGTACGGCCGGCGAGACTCATCTGGCTCGTGACCTGTGCCATGTCGAGCTTGTAGGCGGCAACCGATTCCTGCAGCATCGGCGTGTCGATCGCCCCC
>CAIWPS010000583.1 GCA_903914615.1 uncultured beta proteobacterium
CTCTGTGCTGCCGTAGAGCTGCTTCAGGTTGATGCCGATGGAGCGGTAGAAGGTGAAGAGGTCGGGCCCGATGGCCTCGCCCGCCGTGTAGGCCACGCGCACGCGCGAGAAGCCCAGGGTGTTGCGCAGCGGGCCGTAGACGCACAGGTCGCCCAGCACATAGGCCAGGCGGGCCAGCATGCCCACCGGCTTGTCGTCCATCAGGTCGGGGCCGACCTTGCGCGCCAGCGCCATGCAGCGCTCGAACAGCCAGCGCTTGAAGCGGCCGGCGTCCTCCATCCGGATCATCACCGTCGTCAGCAGGCCTTCGAAGATGCGCGGCGGCGCGAAGTAGTAGGTGGGCCCGATCTCCTTCAGGTCGATGGTCACCGTGGCCGGCGACTCCGGGCAGTTCACGACATAGCCGCAGGCCAGCCACTGCGCATAGCTGAAGATGTTCTGGCCTATCCAGGCCAGCGGCATGTAGGCCAGCACCTCCTCGCGCTCGGTCAGGCCGTCGAAGGCCTGGCCGGCGCGGGCGCGGTCGAGCAGGCTGGCGTGGGTGTGGACGACGCCCTTGGGGTTGCCGGTGGTGCCGCTGGTGAAGAACATCGCCGCGACGTCGCCGGGCTGGCACAGCGCCACTTCGGCTTCGAAGAGGCGCGCGTTCGACTCGTCGTGGGCGCGGCCCGCAGCCACCAGCGCGTCGATGGAATCCAGCCCCGGTTCGCTGTAGTTGCGCAGGCCGCGCGGGTCGTCGTACCAGATGCGGCGCAGGGCCGTGCCGCCGGGGCACAGGCCGGCGCGCAGTTCCAGCAGCTTGTCGACCTGTTCCTGGTCCTCGACGAGGGCGAAGCCGACCTCGGCGTTGTTGATCGGGAAGGCGTACTCGGGTGCTGCGGCGTCCTGGTACAGCGGCACCGGCACCGCGCCCAGGCTCTGCGCGGCCAGCATGCCGGCGTACAGGCGCGGCCGGTTCTCGCCCACCACCACGACATGGTCGCCGCGCTGCAGCCCGGCCGCGTGCAGCCCGCAGGCCAGCCGGCGCACCAGCAGCGCCAGGTCCGACCAGCTCAGGGTCTGCCAGATGCCGTAGACCTTCTCGCGCAGCGCCGGCGCCTGGGGGCGCCGTGCCGCGTGGTCCAGCATCAGACGCGGGAACGTCGTCTGCACGGGCTCGTCTCCTTGTTCTCGTAGCCGCATTCTGGGCGCGACTTTGACGCCTGGCTGTCGTTGTGACGACAATCCTCGGGTTCGCGCTGACAGGCCTTTCCCCTAAACAGAACCCATGACCGCGCCCGCCTTCCCGTCAGCTTCGCGTGCTTCGGCGGTGCGCGCGTCGCGCTCGCGCGCGGCGGTCGCCGACGACCTGCCCCATGTGCCCTGGCTGTCCAGGCTGGATGCGCCCGAACGCGAGCGCGTGCTGGCCGACCTGCGCGTGGTGACGGTGGAGCCGGGTGAGCTGGTGTGCCGCGTCGGCCGCCCCGTGACCTACTGGTTCGGCGTCATCGACGGCCTGCTGAAGATGAGCAACGACAGCGCCCTGGGCTTTCCCATCACCTTCACCGGCGTGCCCTCGGGCGGCTGGTTCGGCGAGGGCACGGTGCTCAAGGGCGAGGCCTACCGCTACAACATCCAGGCCCTGCGCAAGAGCGTGGTGGCGGGCATCACCGCGGGTACCTTCCACTGGCTGCTGGACCGCAGCATCGGCTTCAACCGCTTCGTCATGATGCAGCTCAACGAGCGCCTGAGCCAGTTCATCGCGGCGCGCGAGATCGACCGCCTCACCCACCCCGACGAGCGCGTCGCCCGCAGCCTGGCGGCGCTCTTCTACCCGCTGCTCTACCCGGGCGTGGGCGAGCTCCTGCGCATCACGCAGCAGGAACTGGGCTACCTGGTGGGCCTGAGCCGCCAGCGCGTCAACCAGGCGCTGACGGCGCTGCAGGCGGCGGCGGTGATCCGGGTCGAGTACGGCGGCGTGCGCGTGCTCGACCTCGGCCACCTGCGCGCCTACCGCAGCGCGGCCTGAGCCCGCGCGGCGCGCCGTGCCACCGCGGCGCCACCCAGCGCCAGCAGCAGCCAGGCCGCGGGCTCGGGCACGGCGCTGACGCCGTAGCTGCCGAAGCCGCCCAGGCCGCCGCTGCCGACGTAGGCGAAGTAGGCGTCGCCCAGGGCCACGAAGCCGGGCGTGAAGCCGACCTGCGGCCGCAGCGCGGTGTCGGCCGACGCGTCGTCGAGGTAGGACAGGCCGACGAAGCTGCCGCCGGCGAAAGCCGCCGTCGCCGCCGAGGTGGCGCTGGCCAGCGTGTAGGCCTGGCCGGCGAAGCTGAGCGTGAAGCTGCTCAGGGCCACCTCGCCGTCGCTGGGCAGGCCGACGTCGCTGTAGCTGAACTGGCCGCTGAAGGTGGCGCCCTGCAGCGGGCCGCTGTCGGTGCTGCCGCTGAAGGTGTAGGTCGTGGCCTGCGCCGCAGTGGCGCACAGCGCCAGCGCGGCCCCTCCGGCCAGCACGGCGCGGGTGGTCGATCGGATCATGGTCGGTCCTTGGAGGTGGCCTTGCGGCGCACGGCGCGGCAGGGCGTGGAGGGGGTGGGTGGGGGCGGGCTTCACGGCCGGCGCGCGGAAGACCCGGCCGCCTCGATGGCGGCGCGGTTGTAGAAGCTGAAGTTGCCCTGCTGCAGCGCGGCGCTGCAGGCGACGTTGCGCAGCAGGGCCATGGCGCGCGCCGGGGCCGGGCCGGCGCTGCCGTCGGGGTCGATGCCGATCACGGCGTTCGCCCCCGATGGCGTGCACACGACATGGCCGCTGGCGATGGGGTTGCTGCTCGTCACCCCCAGGCTCTGCAGCACGCCGCGGAAGTCGAGTAGGTCGATGCCGGGCTGGAAGTCGGTGATGGTGTCGCCGCCGTCGAGCACGCTGTTGTAGACGAAGATGTTGCTGCCGCCGTTGCCGCTGAGCAGGTCGGCACCGGGGCCGCCGATGATGATGTCGTCGCCGGGGGTGCCGACGATGACGTCGCGGCCGCTCGTGCCGGTGAAGGTCTTGTACAGGTTCACGCCCACCACCACCGGGTCGTGGTCCGAAGCCCGGTAGGGCCCGCTGGCATCGTAGGGGTCGGGGGCGCAGGCGGCGCAGGCCGGCTGCTTGAATTCCAGGTTGTAGTCGTAGGACAGCTGCTCGTCGGCGTTGATGTGCCATTCGACCGCGCCGCTGACCTTGGGCGACATCGAGGCGCTGCTGATGGCGTGGTCCAGCCGCCCTGCGGTGCCGTCGAAGACGTAGGAATAGCCCAGCGCGTTGTAGCGCCCGATCTGGTCGATGAAGCCGCTGCTGGTGAGGTCGAAGATCGGGTCTTCCTGCGCGTAGGCGTTGAAGTCGCCGACCAGCAGCACGTCGCTGCTGCCCGCTGCGGCCTGCACCTGGGCCACGAACGTGCGCAGGCGCTGCGCCTGCTGCAGGCGCTGGGCGTTCCAGCAGCCCTGGCCGTCGCCGGCGTCGGTGTTGCCGGGGGCGTTGGCATCGCCTGCGGCGGGGCAGCTGCTCTTGCTCTTCAGGTGGTTGACGACGAGCGAGAACTTCTCGCCATTGGCGGCCATGAAGGTCTGCGCCAGCGTCGGCCGGTTGTTGATGGGGTCGGTGTCGCTCAGCGGCGCGCCCACCGGCGTCAGCTTCGCGGGCTTGTAGATCATGGTGACGCGGATGGCGTCGCTGCCGGTGCCGGCCACGGGTACCGGGATCGCGGCATAGGTGCCGGCGCCGACGAAGGCGTTCAGCCCGTCGACCAGGTTCTGCACCGCGGTGTTGCCGTTGTTCTGGGTTTCCATGATGCCGTAGGCGTCGGCGGCCAGCCCGGCCATCTCGCGCACGAGCTTGGCGCGCTGGCGGTTGAACTCGGCCAGGCTGTCGGCGCCGCGGCAGTTCGACGCCGCGACCGAGCCGCCCAGGCTGCAGCCCTGGCCGGTCTGGCCGTCGGCGGTCTGGCCGTTGGTGAAGGTGGTGAAGAAGTTCAGCACGTTCATCGCGGCCACGCGCACGTTGCCGCCCACCGCCGCGGGCAGCGCCGGGCGCGGGTTGGCGACGGTGAAGACGGGCGCCTCGGTCGGGTGGATGCGGTAGATGCCGGCGCCGGTGTTGTCCGAGGTCGCCAGGCCGTAGTCGATGACGCCGGTCACCGCGCCCACGGTGTCACCCGCGCGCGGCACGCCGTTGGCGTAGAAGTAGGGCGTCGGGTTGACGTTCTGCAGCGAGCTGCCGTCGTCCAGCAGCAGGCGGCTGCGTGCCTGCAGGTCGGCCAGTGCGACGGCTTGCGCGCTGCCGGGGCGGTAGCGGTTGGTCGGCGTCTCGTGGCGGCCGCCGGCCCCCAGCGTGAGCTGGCCATAGCGGGCCTGGAAGTAGTTCTGCTGCACCGTCAGCGGGCCGCCGACCGTGACCAGCATGCCTTCGAAGCGCTCCATCGAATCGCCGGCGGCCAGCGGCAGCGTCACCGGCGTCGGCGCGATGGTGTAGCCGGTGCCGAGCACCGTCACCGCGGTGACGGTGCCGATCTCGGTCAGCGGGTTCGCCGCAGTGGCGGCGTTGCCGGCGGCACCGACGTTGAACTCGACCACCGTGCCGGCCACCCGCACCAGGCTGCCCGCGGCCGGCTTGTAGGTGGTGCTGAAGACGAAGATGCCGTCGGACGTGGCCGGGTTGCCGTCGCCGGTGAGGTCCTGGATGAAGAAGCCGTTGTTGTTGAGCCTGGTGACGACGCCGGTGGTCGTCAGCACCTGGCCGGCGTAGGGGCTGGTCGCACCGCTGCCCTGGATGGTGTAGATGGGCACGTCGGCGGCCCAGGCCAGGGCCTGTGCGGCGCCCAGCAGCAGCGCCAGCAGGGCGCGCAGGAAGAATGTGGTGTGTCGGTTCATGGCTGTGCTCGGTGCGGGGCCGGGGTCAGGCGCTGCGGCGGCGGGCCAGGAAGCCCAGCACGGCCAGGCCGGCCGCAAGCATCGCGGCCGTGCCGGCCTCGGGCACCGGCGACACGCTGACGGTGAAGTTGTCGACGCGGTCGGTGCCACCCGTGCCCACCGCGCCACCGTTGATCGACGTCGTCGAGGCGTCGATGAGCCTGACCAGCACCGACGGCTTGTTGTTCAGCGCGGTGACGGCCGAGAGGTCGAAGGTGAACGTCGAGGCGGCGTTGTAGGTGGCGGCGGACCACGTCACCGCCGGCAATGCGTAGCTGGCGAAGGTGGTGAAGCTGCTGCCGTCGGTGCTGTAGGCCAGCGTGAAGTCGCGCGGGCCGGTGTTGCTGCCGGTCTGGTCGAAGCTCAGCGTCAGGCCGGCGTAGCCCGTGGTGCTGAAGCCGAACTGCCAGTAGTCGCCCACGGCCCAGGTGTTGCCGCTGAGGGACTTCGCCGAACCATTGCCGGCCGGCGTCGACCAGGTGGTGTTGCCGGCATGGACGGCGCCGGCGGTGCCGGTGCCGGTGGATGCGGCAATGCCCGTCAAGGTGGCCGATGCGGCCCCGGGCGCGACGACGCTTTCGAAGTCCCACTGGACGACGGTGACGGCCTGCACGGGCAAGGCCACGACGGCCACGGGAACGAGAACGGAGAAGGAACGCAGATTCATGCTGACTCCAGAAGGTTGCGATGAAAGAAAAAAGGGCCCGCGACGCGGACCCGGTTCGGGCGCAGAAGGCACGAACGTAGTGAAGAAACATGAATCGTGCGTGAAGATTTGTGGTCGGTGTGAAGACACCCCCTCGAATCAGGGAAGGGAAAAGACGTAGGGGCAGGCGTCGAGCCGCGCCAGGTCATGCCAGGCCGAACGCGGGCCGGCAGGCAGGCGCTGCGGCCGCTTGGCGGCCGCTCGTCAGGGCTCGGGGATCACACGCGCCTGGGGCGAGGTCGCGGCGAGGGGGAACGGCAGGCGCGGCGGGGTGCCCCGCCTGCAGACCTGCGGGCCGGGCTACTCGGTCGCGTCGAGCGCCTTCATGCGCAGCCAGAAGGTGGCGCCCACGGCGCCCACGGCCAGCAGCGACAGCAGCGTCACGATGACCGGCGTCGCGGCGCTCGCACGCGCGCTGTGCACGCCGAGCACGATGACGAGCATCACGGCGCAGACCAGGGCGATGCCGGCGGCGTTGTTGGCGTGGTGAATGAGCTGCTTCTTCATCATCCGGGTCTCCACGGGGTGGGCAAGGTGTCCTGCGATCAGTGTAGCCCGGGCCCTGCTGCTGCCGGGCGCCGCCCTACACTGCGCCCACCTTGGCCACGACCTCCGCCGCCCGATGAATGCCCGTCACTGGATCGCGGCCGCGCTGGTCTGCCTGGCGACACTGGCCGCCGCGCAGCCCGCGCCGGCGCTGCCGCCGGGCACGACGGCGGCCGTCGCGGTGGAAGGCATCGCCGAGTACCGGCTGGCCAACGGCCTGCAGCTGCTGCTGGTGCCCGACGACAGCAAGCCCACCACCACCGTCAACCTCACCTACCGCGTCGGCTCGCGCATGGAGAGCTACGGCGAGACCGGCATGGCGCACCTGCTGGAGCACCTGCTGTTCAAGGGCACGCCGACGACGCGCGACGTCTGGGCCGAGTTCACGAAGCGCGGCATGCGCCCCAACGGCAGCACCAGCTACGACCGCACCAACTACTTCGCCAGCTTCGCCGCCAGCGACGACACGCTGCGCTGGTACCTGGGCTGGCAGGCCGACGCGATGGTGAACAGCTTCATCGCGCGCGCCGACCTCGACACCGAGATGACGGTGGTGCGCAACGAGTTCGAGTCCGGCGAGAACAACCCCGGCCGCGTGCTGCTGCAGCAGACCCTGGCCGCGATGTACCAGTGGCACAACTACGGCAAGAGCACCATCGGCGCGCGCAGCGACATCGAGAACGTCGACATCCCGCGCCTGCAGGACTTCTATCGCCGCTGGTACCAGCCCGACAACGCCACCCTCATCGTCGCCGGCAAGTTCGACCCGGGCCGCGTGCTCGAATGGGTGGCGCAGTCCTTCGGCGCCATCCCCAGGCCGACGCGCGTGCTGCCCACCACCTACACGCTCGACCCGCCGCAGGACGGCGAGCGCCAGGTCACGGTGCGGCGTGTCGGCGGCACGCCGCTGCTGTACATGACCTACCACGTGCCGGCCGGCGCCGACCCCGACTTCGCGGCCGTGGAGATGCTGGCGCTGGTGCTGGGCGACACGCCCGGCGGCCGCCTGCACAAGCGCCTGGTGCAGAAGAAGCTGGCGGCCCAGGTCTTCGGCGGCGCGCGCGCGCTGGCCGAGCCGGGGCAGCTCATCCTGGGTGCCGCACTGGCACCGGGGCAGGACCTGCAGCGCGCCCGCACCGAGATGGCCGCCGTGCTCGATGCGCTGCCGCGGCAGCCGGTGACGGCCGAGGAACTCGAGCGCGCCCGCACCAGCTGGCTCAATGACTGGGAGCAGGGCTACGCCGACCCCGAGCGCGTCGGCGTGGCGCTGTCCGAGGCTATCGCGCGCGGCGACTGGCGCCTGTACTTCCTGCAGCGCGACCAGGTGCGCAAGCTCACCCTGGCCGAGGTCCAGCGCGTGGCCGTGCAGTGGCTGCGCCGCGACAACCGCACCGTGGGTCTGTACCTGCCCACCGCGCAGCCCGAGCGCGCGCCGCAAGGCACGCGCGTCGACGTCGCGGCGCTGCTGCAGGGCTACCGCGGCGACGCCGCGGCGGTGCAGGCCGAGGCCTTCGAGGCCACGCCCGCCAACATCGACGCCCGCACCCAGCGCTCGCAGCTGGCCAGCGGCCTGAAGCTGGCGCTGCTGCCCAAGGGCACGCGCGGCCGTGCCGTGCAGGCGCGGCTGCAGCTGCACTACGGCACGGCGGCCAGCCTGCGCGGGCAGGAGATGGTGGCCGCCGTGGCCGCCGCGCTCATCGACAAGGGCGGCGCCGGCATGACGCGCCAGCAGATCGCCGATGCCTTCGACCGCCTCCAGGCCGAGGTCGGCTTCGGTGCCGACGGGCAGACGCTGACGGTCGGCCTGGCGACCCGCCGCGAGCACCTGCCGGCGCTCGTCGCCCTCGTCGCCCGGCTGCTGCGCGCGCCCGACTTCGCCGCCGACATGCTGGCCGAGCAGCGCAGCCAGCTGCTCGCCGGCATCGAGCGCCAGCGCAAGGAGCCCGAGGCCGTGGTGGCCAGCCGACTGGCGCGCCACGGCAACCCCTACCCGCGCGGCGACCTGCGCTACGCCAGCACCTTCGACGAGACCGAGCAGGACGTGAAGGCCGTGACGCCGGCGCGGCTGCGCGACTTCCAGCGCCGCTTCTACAGTGCCGGCGCCGCCGAGTTCGCTGCCGTGGGCGACTTCGACCCCGCCGCGGTCAAGCAGGCGCTGCAGGCCGCCTTCGGCGACTGGCGTCAGCCCGCGGCCGGCGCGCAGCCCTACCAGCGCATCCCGCAACCCCTGGTGGCGGTGCCGCCGCTGCGCTTCGTCGAGCGCACGCCCGACAAGGCCAACGCGACGCTGAACGCCCAGCTGGCGCTGCCGCTGTCGGACCACCACCCCGACTACGCGGCGCTGTCGCTGGCCAATTTCATCTTCGGCCAGGGCGACAACTCGCGGCTGTGGCAGCGCGTGCGGCAGAAGGAGGGCCTGAGCTACGGCGTCGGCTCGTCCATCGCCTGGAACCCGGTGGAGGACAACTCGCTGTGGAGTGTGGGCGCGATCTTCGCGCCGCAGAACCAGGCCAGGGTGGAAGCGGCGGTACAGGAAGAGCTGGCGCGATCGCTGCGCGACGGCTTCGACGCCGCCGAGCTGCAGGCGGCGAAGAGCGGCCTGCTCGGCGCGCGCCGGCTGGGCCGCGCGCAGGACGCCGCGGTGGCCGACCGGCTGGTCGCCAACCTCGAGCTCGGTCGCCGCTACGCGCTGGCACAGGAGGTCGACGATGCGATCGCCGCGCTGACGCTGGAGCAGGTCAACGCCGCATGGCGCAGGTACATTGCACCCGAGCGCCTGGTGGCGGGCTGGGGCGGCGACTTCAAGCCCTGAGTCAGCACACACGGGCACCATGGACGGGCGCCGCCCCGGGGCGCCACAGAGGGAGATGGCGATGGCAGACGACCCCCGCGAACGCGCCGAGCAGCGCACCCTGCTGATGCCGCGCCGCGACAGCGGCAGCGAACTCAAGCCCGGCACGGCGCTGCAGGAATTCGTCGTCGAGCGGCTGCTGGGCGTCGGCGGCTACAGCATCGTCTACCTGGCCCGCGACACCAAGCTGGACCGCCGCGTCGCGGTCAAGGAATACCTGCCCGCCACGCTGGCCATGCGCGCCCCCGACGGCAGCGTCGTGCCGCGGCTGCCGCGCTTCGAGGACTTCTTCGCCAAGGGCCTGGAAGGCTTCCTCAACGAGGCGCGGCTGCTCGGCGCCTTCGAGCACCCGGCGCTGCTGAAGGTCTACCGCTTCTGGACCCAGAACGGCACCGCCTACATGGCCATGCCGTACTACGAGGGCATCACGATGAAGCGCTGGCTGGCCGACCTGGGCACGCCGCCCTCGGAGAAGTGGCTGCGCCAGATGGCCGATTCGCTGATGGAGGCGCTGACCGTGATGCACGAGCAGCGCTGCTACCACCGCGACGTCGCGCCCGACAACATCCTGATGCTCTACGACCGCGGTGGCAACAAGGGCGGCAACTACCTGGAACAGCGGCCGCAGCCGGTGCTGCTGGACTTCGGCGCCGCGCGCCGCGTCATCAGCGACGCGACGCAGAACCTCACCGCCATCCTCAAGAGCGGCTACTCGCCGATCGAGCAGTACGAGGGCGACAACAGCCTGCGCCAGGGCCCCTGGACCGACGTCTATGCGCTGTGCGCGGTGCTCTACACGGCGGCGGTGGGACGCTCGCCGGGGTCGTCGGTGGCGCGTGTCGTGCGCGACGAACTGGTGCCCGCGCGGGTGGCCGCGAAGGGGCGCTATTCCGAGGCCTTCCTGGCCGCCATCGACGCCGGCCTGAGCGTGCGGCCCGAGCTGCGCCCGCAAAGCATGGCCGAATTGCGGCAGCGGCTGGACGGCGTGGCCGCGCCCGCCGCAGCCGCCGCGCTGGATGC
>CAIWPS010000584.1 GCA_903914615.1 uncultured beta proteobacterium
AGTCGCTTGACAACCTTGCTCAGTGCGTCGTTCATCGTCTTCGTCGGGGTTTCCGTCATCCGCCCACCATAGCCGATACGCGCTACTGCAACAGAACCGTGGATCGTGCTCACGGCGATCGTGGCCAGCAGCACGACACTCGTTGTTGCCCAGCTCATCAGGTAGCTGGAAGCGGCTGTCCCGTCGTCAACCGCGGGAGTTTCTGGCCGCCGGGGTGCCCAACGGTTGGTGATCGCAGTTAAAACCGAGCCACCAGGAAGCCCGTTGGCGTGTTTGTTAGCCGCCGCCAAGGCCAATCCCCCTTGCCTGGCCACGGTTTCGCTGCCCAGCAGGCCCTCAGGGGGGTTCTCGGCACGCTCAAGCGCAGATTCTTGGTCGCTCCCTTCGCCAGCTACACCTTCTCGAAAGCGTATTTGGCTGTTCGGGCCAAAGGTCACGCGCTGGAAGATGGCCGTTGCGGTGGAGCACAGACCGG
This sequence comes from uncultured beta proteobacterium, assembly GCA_903914615.1. GTDB lineage: Bacteria > Pseudomonadota > Gammaproteobacteria > Burkholderiales > Burkholderiaceae_C > Rubrivivax. The sequence goes on from CAIWPS010000584.1 coordinate 476, forward strand.
CGCGGAGCGCCGGCCGTCGATCTTGATGGGAGGCGAAGCCTCCGGGGGATGCCGGGCGGGAGCGCCGAAGGCGCGGGCGGAGGCCCGAAGGGCCGGAGGAGCCGGCGGGGGCGTAGCCCCCAAGAGGCGGAGGCTCCCGGCCCACGCTGTGTCTCGGATGCCGTGTCCTTCTTTTGATTAGAGAACGATTAAAAACAAAGATTAGTGGCGTTGCCGCAGGCTAAGTAAGTATTTGATTTTAATTGGAGAAACGGACTTATCCACAGGCCGCCAAATGTCTCGGATGCCGTGTTGCGTGTGTCTCGGATGCCGCGCCGCGGGTGTCCCGAACGCCGTGCCATGTGTCTCGGATGCCGTGGGTATATGTCCCGAATGCCGTGCCTCGGTGTCTCGGATGCCGTGTGTGAAACCTCTATCTGTGCGACATCCCTGCCTGGTGTTAGCGGCGGTCAGGATCCGATCATATTTGGCGGTGAGGAGTCGGTTTTACAGACCTCGGGCTGGACGGTTCTGTTGCGATAGCGGACGTGGAGTAGACGAGGACCTGAGCCGTCAGCGATCAGAAGGCCAGCGAGTAGAACTGGTCAGCTGAAGACGAGGCTCGATCTTTGATCGCGTCGAGCTGGCCCTTCTTGATCATGTGCATGGTCTCGATGCCGGCGATCAAGGCGCGAGCGCAGCGAAAGTTCTTGAATCCAAGCATAGGGCGTGTCAATCGCTTAACGGCCCGATGGTCTTGTTCGATGAGGTTGTTGAGGTACTTCGATTGGCGCATCTCGATGTCGGCGCCCGAGTCGGCGCGCATGCCCTGGATCGCCGCCGTGTTGGCGCCGCTCTTGTCGATGGTGATCTTCTCGGGCACGCCGTGCAGGTCGATGGCGCGCTCGAAGAAGCAACGCGCGGCGGCGTAGTCGCGGTGTGCGCGCAGCAGGAAGTCGATCGTCTGGCCGGCCTTGTCGACCGCGCGGTACAGATACTTCCATTGGCCAGCGACCTTGACGTAGGTCTCGTCCATGCGCCAGCTCAGTCCGACCGGGCGCTTGCGCCGGCGAAGCATCAGGGCCAGCACCGGCAGCATCTTGACCGCCCACCGGTGAACCGTCGTGTGGTCGACTGAGACGCCGCGCTCGGCCATCATCTCTTCAAGGTTGCGCAGGCTCAGCGGATACGCCGCATACCAGCGCACGCACTGCAGCATGACTTCCAGCGGGTAGTGCAGTCGCTTGACAACCTTGCTCAGTGCGTCGTTCATCGTCTTCGTCGGGGTTTCCGTCATCCGCCCACCATAGCCGATACGCGCTACTGCAACAGAACC
>CAIWPS010000585.1 GCA_903914615.1 uncultured beta proteobacterium
AGCGCCGCACCCACCGCACGCTTGAGCTTGCGCAGCGCGCCTTCGATGGCCTGGTGGGCGTTGCCGGCGCTGTCCTTCACGATCACGGGTTCCAGGCCCACCAGTTGCGCCTGCAGCGTGCAGTGGATGCTCTGGGCACCGGCCTTAGCGGCGCCGTCGGCGTCGGACAGGTGGGCCTCGACGCGGGTGATGCGCTCGCCGAAGCGCCCGAGCGCGGCGTCGACGACGGTCAGCAGGTGCCCGGCCATGGCCTGGCTGCCATCGGTGTGGGGGTCGGCGTGGAGGAGGACTTGCATGCGTTCCTTTGCGTTCAGGGTCCGGCCCGCGGCCGGCGGCTTCATTGATGCCTGCTGGGGCGGCCGCCGTCGGTGCGCTGGCGCACGGTGCGCCAGCGCACAGTCAGCGGCCGCTGTCCTGGCGACGATGACGTCCAGCCGTGCGCACCGCACCGGCACGCAACCGCGCCGTCCCGGCGGCGCCACGGAGAACCGCATGCTCTACACCCTGGCCATCATCCTGCTGATCCTGTGGCTCGTCGGGCTGGTCACGTCCTACACCGCTGGCGGACTGCTGCACATCCTGCTCGTCGTCGCCATCGTGATGGTGGTGATCCAGCTCTTCTCCGGCCGCCGCATCGGCTAGCGCCGGTGCCGCGCTTGTCCGCCGTCAAGGCCCGCCGCCTCGCTGGGCCCTAGACTGCGGGCCATGCGTCTGCACCGTCGCCCCGTGCGCTGGCTCTCGGCCTGGCTGGTCGGGCTGCTGCTGTGCGCGCAGTGGGCCACCGCGGCCTATGCCTGCCCGCGGATGGCGGCGCCCGCACCCGGCAGCGTGGCGATGGGCGACTGCCCCGGCCACATGGGCACCGCGGCCGACCCCGACCAGCCGCAGCTGTGCCAGGCGCATTGCCAGCAGGGCTCGCAGTCGGTGGACTCCACCGCGCCCGCGCACGCGGCCGCCGCCGCGGCGCCACTGCTGCTGGCGGTGCTGGACTGGTCGGCGGCATGGCACGTGCCCGCCGCGCCGCCCGCCCGCCGCGCCGCGTTTCTCGCCGGCGCCTCGCCGCCGGGCGACCCGCCGCTGTACCTGCGCCTGCTCGTCCTTCGCAACTAGCGCGACGCGTGCCGCCGGCCTGCCCCTGCGCAGTGCCGGGCCGCCGCCTTCGATCGACTGGATGCCCATGAAGGACCTGCCATGCCTTGCCATCGAATTTCCGCGCCCGCGGCCTGGGCGCTGGCCGCGCTGTGCGCGGCCGCGCCGGCCCGTGCCGGCCTGAGCCTGGACGCCGCCACCCGCCTGGCACTGGACCAGGCGCCGGCGCTGCTGGCGCAGCAGCAGCAGCTGGCGGGCGCGCAGCAGGCGCAGCCCGCGGCGGCGCTGCTGCCCGACCCGCGCCTGAACGTCGGCGTCGAAAACCTGCCGCTGCAGGGCGCCGATCGCGGCAGCCTGACACGCGACGGCATGACGATGCAGCGCATCGGCCTGATGCAGGAGGTGCCCAACCGCGCCAAGCGCGAGGCGCGCGCGCTGGGTGCGCAGGCCCGTGTGGACCGCGAACGCGCGCTGCTGGCCGCCGCCGGCCTGGCGGTGCAGCGCGACGCTGCGCTGGCCTGGCTGGCGGTCCGCTACGCGCAGCGCCGGGTCGAACAGCTTGGCGCGCTGGAACGCGAGAACGCGCTGCTGCAGGACACCCTGGGCGCGCGCATCGCTGCCGGCAAGGCCCAGCCCGCCGAGCGCACGATGGCGCGCCAGGAAGCGCTGGCGCTGGCCGACCGCCGCGACGACGCCGAGCGCGACGTCGCCAAGGCGCGCGCCTCGCTGCGCCGCTGGGTCGGTGCGCGCGCCGACGAGGCCCTGCAAGGCGAGCCGCCGATGCCGCCGCTGGACGCCCAGGCCGTGCGCGACGGGCTGCACCTGCACGCCGAGATCGCGCCCTACGCCGCGCAGCAGGCCCAGGCCCGGGCCGAGGCCGCCGAGGCCGATGCCGAGCGCCGCGGCGACTGGGCCTGGGAAGTGGCCTACGCCCGCCGCGGGCCGCAGTACGGCGACATGGTGTCGTTCCAGATCAGCTTCGACCTGCCGTGGCAGACGGGCCGGCGCCAGGCGTCGCTGGCCGCGGCCAAGGCGCGCGAGGTGCAGCGCGTGGATGCCGAACGCGAAGAGATGCTGCGCCGCCACCGCGAGGAACTCGACGGCCAGCTCGCCGAGCTGGCCGCGCTGGACGCGCAGCAGGCGCGGCTGCAGGCCCAGGGCCTGCCGCTGGCGGCCGAACGCGTGGCGCTGGCGCTGGCCGCCTACGAAGCCGGCCGCGGCGACCTGGCCGCCGTGCTGGCGGCGCGCCGCGAGGCCGTCGAGACGCGGCTGCGCGGCATCGACCTCGACGCCAAGCGCGCCGCATTGCGCGTGCGCCTGAACACCCTGATCGTGGAGCGGTGACATGAAGCTTCAAGTTCGCCCTCCCGTGCTGGCCCT
>CAIWPS010000586.1 GCA_903914615.1 uncultured beta proteobacterium
AAGACCCTGCTGCAGGGCGTCACGCTCAGCTCGGGCCTGGTGCTGAGCGAAGGACTGGTGCTCAGCGAGGGCCTGGTGCTCAGCGAGGGGCTCGTCCTCAGCGAAGGGCTGGTGCTCAGCGAAGGACTCGTCCTCAGCGAAGGACTCGTCCTCAGCGAAAGGACCGTGCTCGGCGAGTGAAGCGGGAGCGTTGCCCACGGCAGGTCTGCAGGTGGCCCCGATGGACTCGAGGGCAGCCGGCTGACGCCTGCCGCTGACGAGGTCCTGCGGGCCGGGTGACAGGTGTCGGGTGTCGCAGGTGACGGGCCACGGGCCACGGGCCAGGGTTGCGCACGGGGAGCCTGCGCAAGCTGGCCCCGAAAGTGCTTCCTGCGCCCGCAGCGCCGGCCCGCGCTGCCCGGGCCATCCGTCGGAGATTCCCATGCCTCGATTCGCACGCTCCCTGTTCGGCCAGGTCGTCCTGGCCCTGGTGCTGGGCGTCGTGCTGGGGCTGACGGTGCCCGACTTCGCGGTCGCTCTGAAGCCCCTCGGCGATGCCTTCATCAAGCTGATCAAGATGATCATCCCGGTGCTGGTGTTCTGCGTCGTGGTGCACGGCATCGCCGGCGCCGGCGACCTGAAGCGGGTGGGCCGTGTCGGCGTCAAGGCCCTGGTCTACTTCGAGGTCGTCACCACCCTCGCGCTCGGCCTCGGCCTGCTGCTGGCGTTCTGGTTCAAGCCCGGCGTGGGCATGAACGTCGACCCCAGGGCGCTGGACGCCAAGGCCATGAGCGCCTACACCGAGACCGCCAGCAAGCTCACCGGCGGCGGCCCGGTCGAGTTCCTGATGAAGCTGATCCCCACCACCGTGGTCGACGCCTTCGCCAAGGGCGATGTCCTGCAGGTGCTGCTGTTCGCGGTGCTCTTCGGGTCGGCCCTGTCGCTCATAGGCGACCGCGGCAAGGCCGTCGCCGGCTTCATCGACGACCTCTCGCATGCGCTCTTCAAGGTCATGGGCCTGATCATCAAGCTGGCACCGCTGGGCGTGCTCGGGGCGATTGCCTTCACGGTCGGCAAGTACGGCGTCGGCTCGCTCAGGCAGCTGGGCCTGCTGGTGGTGCTGTACTACGCGGCGGTGCTGATCTTCGTCTTCGTGATCCTCGGCGCGGTGATGCGAATCTCAGGCTTCTCGATCATCAAGCTGCTGCGCTACCTGCGCGAAGAGCTGACCATCGTGTTCGCGACCACATCTTCCGACAGCGTGCTGCCGCAGGTCATGGCCAAGCTTCGGCGCATGGGCATCCGCGACTCCACAGTGGGCCTGGTGATCCCGACCGGCTACTCGTTCAACCTCGACGCCTTCTCGATCTACATCACGCTGGCCGCCGTGTTCATTGCCCAGGCCACCAACACGCCGGTCTCGATGACCGACCTGCTGACCATCCTGGCGATTGCCCTCGTCACTTCCAAGGGCGCGCACGGCGTGCCCGGCTCGGCCATCGTGGTGCTGGCGGCCACGCTGCAGGCGATCCCGGCGATCCCCGCGGTCGGCCTGGTGCTGGTGCTGTCGGTCGACTGGTTCATGGGCATTGCCCGCGCCCTGGGCAACCTGGTCGGCAACTGCGTCGCCACCGTGGCCGTCGCGGCCTGGGAAGGCGACATCGACCGCGCTCGCGCCCACGCCGTCCTCGACGGCCTGCCGCTGCCGGTGACCGAGGTCGACGCCGACGCGGGGCTGTTGATCGGGCCGCTCAGCGCGCCGGCGGCCACACCGCGCTGACCTCCAGCCCGGGTTCCATGCGGCGGATGCGCAGCGTGCCACCGTGCGCCTGCGCCACGCTGCGGGCCAGCGCCAGCCCCAGGCCGACGCCGCCGGTGGCGCGTGTGCGCGCCCCGTCGGGGCGGTGAAAGGCCTCGCCCAGCCGCGACAGCTGGTCCGCTGCCACGCCCGGGCCGCCGTCCCGCACGCCCAGCGCGATCTGGCCGTCGGCCTCGCGATGCAGGAACACCGCGGGCGGCTCGGCCGCGCCGGCACCGTGGCGCAGCGCGTTGTCGATCAGGTTGCGCAGCAGCAGTCGCAGCCGCGTCGGGTCGGCCCGCACCGGCCCGCCCACGTCATCGAGCTCCAGGCGCAGCGCGCAGCCCTCGAACTGCGTGCCGACCAGCTCGGTGGCCAGCGCGGCCAGGTCGGTGGGCTCGGGCCGCAGCGCCGCATGTCCCTGCGCCAGGCGCTCGCTCTCGAGGAGTTTGTCGACGAGGTCGCGCATTTCCCCAAGATCGTGCAGCAGCGCGCGACGCGGTTCGCTGTCGACCAGCAGCTCGACGTTGACACGGGCGCGGGTCAGCGGGCTGCGCAGCTCGTGGCTGATGGCCAGCAGCAGCGCGCGCTTGGCTTCCAGCATGCCGTGCAGGCTGGTGGCCATGCCGTTGATGCGGTCGGCCAGCGCCCCCAGCTCGTCGCCGCGGTGCACGGCAATCGGCGCGGCGAATTCGCCGCGGCCGTAGGCCTCCACGCCGGCGCCGATGACGTCCAGCGGCGCGAGCAGCCGCCGCACCGCGGCGTAGGCCAGCGCCGTCAGTGCCAGCAATACGGCCAGCGTGGCCCAGCCGACCAGGCGCGGCCGCATGGCGTCGGGCGGCCGGGTCAGGCCGAAGGTGATGCGGTGGCCGTCGGCGGTGTGCCGCACCAGGCCCCAGTCTTCGCTGCCGGTCTCGTCGGCGCCCGCGGTGCCGTGAACGGCGCGCATGTCGCGCACGTCGCGCCGGTGCATGCCCCAGCGGCGTTGCGGCTGGGTATCGAAGTTGACCACCGGCCCTTCGATGCGCACTGCGATCGGCAGCCGCGCGGCCAGTGCCAGGGCCCGCGCCGGTTCGGGCGGGGTGCCGATATCGGCCGCCAGCCGGTCGACGTAGTCGGCCGCCAGCGGCTGCACATAGTCCTGCCATCCCGTGTGCAGCACCCGCTGCATGCCGAACAGGAAGACCGCCGTGGTGGCCAGCGCCAGCAGCACGAACAGCGCCACCATGCGGCCCTTGATGGAGAAGACCAGCGCGGCGCGCCAGGGTGCGCGCGGCGCCGCGGCCTTCACGCGCGCGCCCCTGCGAACAGGTAGCCGGCATTGCGCAGCGTGTGGATCACGTCCAGCGGCGCCAGCTTGCGGCGCAGCCGGCTGACCAGGATGTCGACGGCGCGGCTGTGGATCTCTTCGGCGGCGTGGCCGCGCAGGTGGGCCAGGATGTCGTCGCGGCTGAAGACCTTCTGCGGCGTGCCGGCCAGCAGCACCAGCAGTTCGAATTCGGTGCCCGTCAGTTCGACCGGCTCGCCCTGGCGCTGCACGCTGCGGCGGTCGAGGTCGATCGTCAGGCCCTCGAAGCGCAGGGTGCCGGCGGTCGCCGGCGCCGCGGCGGGGCGGCGGCGCAGGATGGTCTGGATGCGGGCCAGCAGTTCGCGCGGCTCGAAGGGCTTGGGCAGGTAGTCGTCGGCGCCGAGCTCGAGGCCGATGACGCGGTCCATGACATCGCCGCGCGCGGTCAGCATCAGGATCGGCAGGTCGTGGTGCGGGCCTGCCTCGCGCCGGATGGTGCGGCAGAGCTCGAAGCCGTCCATCTCGGGCAGCATGACGTCCAGGATGGCGGCGTCGAAGCCGCCTTCGCGCAGCCGTGCCAGCCCCTCACCGGGCCGCGTGGCGTGAACGAGCTCGAAGTCGAAGCGCGCGAAGAACGCCGCCAGCGGCGCGCCGAGCCGCTCGTCGTCGTCGATCAGCAGCAGTCGGCGCATGGCGCGGATGTTAAGCGGGCACCCGCGCCGGCGCGGGTGCCGGGCTCAGTTGCGGTGGCCGCGATCGCCCTCGCCCTGCCCGTGATGCCTGGCCAGGAACTCGCGCACCTTGGTCTGCTGGGCCGCGTCGAGGCCGTCGTAGAAGTCGGCCATGGCCGTCAGCACCGCCGGTGCGCCGGTCTGCAGTGCCGTGACCTTCTGCGACAACAGCGCGCCGGCCCGGGCGCGGTCGAAGGTGGGCCCGGCGACCAGCGCCTGCATGTCGGCCCGCGGGTCGCTGCCCTGCGTCAGCGCGGCGCGCTGGGCGATCAGGCTGTCGGCCAGCGTGCCCAGGCGTGCCTTCTGGGCCTCGTTCAGGGCCAGCCGGCTGCCAATGCGTTCGACCATCTGCTGTTTCATCTGGGCCGGGTCGGACATGCCGTGCCAGCCCATGCCGCGGTGGGCGTAGGCGCCGATGCCGGCGAACAGCGCGGCGGCGCCGAACAGGCCGACCAGCGAACGCTTGATCCAGGGTTTGATCGTCATGGTGCAGATCCTTCAGGGCGGTGGCCCGTTGACTGTGGAGGACTGCATGTTCGGCGCCGGCTGCGGCGGCGTCCTTTCATGGCGGTCGCGGTGGGTAACGATTCATGTCGCCGGGGCGCGGCGTGCCGCCGGGCATGGCGGCCGGCTAGGCATCGCTGACGTCGCGAAGCCGCGTCAGCAGGGCGCCGGCCGCGACGATCGCCAGCAGCATCGCGCCGCTCAACTGGAAGAGCATGCCGAGCGAGAGCACCCGCAAGGCGGCGCCCGCTGCCGCCGAAGCCAGGGGCGCCAGGCCCATGATGATGAACAGGAACAGGCTCATCGTGCGGCCCAGCATGGCCGGCGGCACGCGCTTTTGCATCCAGCTGAACACGGCCACGCGGACGAACCCCAGCAACAGGCCCAGCGGCGCCAGCATCGCCATGCCCTGCCAGGTGGCCGTGATGTGGCCGAAAGGCAGGAAGGTCAGGCCGGCCAGCGCGTCGATCGCCAGCATCGTGCGGCCCAGGCTGCCCCAGCGCCAGCCCGGGCGCAGGCCCGACAGCAGCATGCCGGCCAGCACGCCCAGGCCGTTGGCCGTCAGCAGCCAGCCCAGGGCGGCCGCCCCACCGGGCAGCTGCACCTTGGCCAGCACCGGCAGTGCCACCGAGATGGGCCCGCCGACGAAGAAGGCGATGGCGGCGAAGTAGAGGCACACCGTGCGCAGCGGCACGTCGGCCCAGAAGGCGCGCGCCGCCTCGCCAATGTCGCGCCGGATCGAGGCAGACCGGGCCGCGGCCTGCGGCAGGGGCGTCAGGCTCACCTGGAGGACGGTGGCCGCGGAGATGGCGAAGCTGAGCCCGTCCAGGCCGAAGGACAGCGCCAGGCCGGCCTGGCGAAAAAACACGATCACCGCCCCGGCCAGGACCGGCCCGAGCAGGGCCACGAGCTGGCTCAGGCTCATTAGCAGGCTGTTGGCCGGACGCAGCAAGGGCGGCGGCAGACAACGCGGCAGCATCGCGCTGCCGGCCGGGTAGCTGAAGGCCGTGGCCAGGCCCAGGCCCAGCGCGAAGCCGTCGACCATCCACATCTGCAGGACGCCGAAATGCAGCGTCAGCGCCAAGGCCAGCAGCAGCACGCACTGCGCCAGCTTGACCACCACCAGCACCCGCGTCGGCGAATGGCGGTCCACCACCGCGCCGCCCACAAGGATGAAGATCGCCCGCGGCACGCTCATGATCGCCAGCACCAGGCCCAGGGCCAGGGTGTCGCCGCTGAGCTGCAGCACGAGCCAGGGCAGGGCGACGAGCGTGAACTGGTCGCCCAGGATCGAGACGAGGCTGCCGCCGAGCAGCCAGCGGAAGTTGGCATTGGCCAGCAGCGCCGCCCGGGCGCCCTTGCCATCCGTGGCGACGGCGGCGGTCATGCTCGCGCCTTGCGGGCTGGCCTGGCCGCCGCCACGGCCAGGTCGAGGAAGTCGAGCAGCTCCAGCGTGAGTCCCGAGCCCTGCAGCAAGGCCGGCTGCCCGGCAAACATCGCGCGGGCCTTGCGGCGAACCTCCTCGTCTTCGGGCAGGCCCTTGCTCATCGCGATCCAGCGCCGCGCCAGCGCCTTGACGGCGGGGGACCGCGGTCCGGCGCCGCGCTCCATCTGCTCCCGCAGTGCGGGCACCAGGGCGGCCCACTCGGCCTTGAGCCTGGCCAGGCCGGCGGAGCCCAGGGCGTCCTGCGCGTCGATCAGCTTCTGCAGTTCGGCGGCGCTGAAGTGGCGCTCGTAGCTGCGCCGCTGGGCCATCAGCGTCAACAGATGGTCGCTCAGGTCCGGCCCGCCGGCGCTGGCCCGCCGGGCCACGCGCTGCAGCATGCCGAGCAGATTCTGCTGCCGGGTCAGCTCCGCCTGTGCGAGCCCGATCTGCCGTTTCAGCAGCTCCACCAGCGGCGGAGCGTTTGGGCCCAGCAGGGGGCCGATGTCCTTGAGCGCCAGGCCCATCTGCTGGTAGGCGAGGATGCGGTGCAGGGTCAGTATGTCGGCCTGGCCGTAGAGCCGGTAGCCCGCCTCGGTGCGCCCCGAAGGATGCAGCAGGCCGAGTTTTTCGTAGTGATGCAAGGCGCGGACGGTGAGCCCGCTGCGCTTGGCCAGTTCGCCGATCGTGTAGTCCATCGGGGCATGATGAACCCTGACGCTGGGTCAGGGTCAAGCGCCCGCGCGGCTCCTGTGGCGGGGCCGGCGCCGGGCGGCCCGGTTCAGCGGCCGACCATCGCCCCCGTCAGCTGCGCGATCGCGGCCAGCGTCGTCTGCGCGGCGTTCAGGCCGAGCAGGAAATCCTTGTCCGAATAGCTGGTGTACAGGTCCGTGGGCTGGTGCCAGTGCGGGTTCCAGCCGGCGCCGATCTGCTGGCCGCGCTCGTTCTCGCGCAGCGAGATCGACGGCACCTCGTCCGTGAAGGGCGTCGAATCGGTGTTCGTCATGTGCGGGCCGACGGCCGCCGGGTAATGCGTGGCGTACCTGTCGTTGGCCGCGCGAAACACCCAGGCCAGCCTGGCGGCTGCTTCGGCATGCCGGGACGTGGACTGGAATTCGATGTTCACGTCGGCCTCGGCGCGCTGCTCCTTCGGCACCACGTTCACGGCCTGGCCCTTGGCGTCCAGCACCGGCAGGCCGCTGGCGTCCAGCTGGGGCACCGGCATGCCGTGATCGAACATCATCATGTCGTGTTGGACCATCCCCAGCCACCTCGGCTCGGGGTAGCGGCCCGACCCCTTGGGCGACTCGATGCCCTGCAGGCCCTTGCGCTGTTCGACATACGCGCTCGCC
>CAIWPS010000587.1 GCA_903914615.1 uncultured beta proteobacterium
ACCAGCAGCCGGACCGCGACGAACAGCGCCATGCTCAGCAGGATCCCAGCCAGGATCACGTCGAGCCAGGTCGAAAGTGTCGCGGGTCTGCCCATAAAAAGAGCCGCTCCCTGAAGGAAGTTGCGAAGTCCCGGACGGGGAGCGGCTGAAAGGCGCCGGGGATGGCGGCCGATCGAGTGGCTCAGCGGTGGCATCCAGAACTTCGCATGGCCGCATCCTAGCAAGATCACAGGGGTGCGATCAAGACCGATCCAGCATCACCGAGGCGGATAGTCGGGGCGTGTGCCGGTGAATTCTGCGCGCCAGGACAGGACCGACGCGGCCGCCACGGCCGTGAACACGACCGGTGGGTGCCAGAACTTCGTCCATTCGAGGTTCATGTCGCTCCAGTAGCTCATGCCCCGCAGCCTACCAGATCACATCCCTGCGATCAAAGAAAACTCAACGATGGGTGCCTAGACGGTGTAAGGCTAGCGAAGCGCGCAGGCTGTGCAGTTTAACTATCGGAGTTAGTGATGGTGGCGATCGCAGAAGAACCACCAGCACTACTGCACGCAGGCACAGCACAATGGCGACAGCAGACACCGAACTTGAAGTCCGGGACGTGGGCGTTGGCCCCGACTCGGCCACGAACATTCCGGCCGACGACGACCGGGGGGGTTCGAACCTCGCCACCGGCGACGAGTTCGACGACCTGGAGGACGACCTCGGCGGTGACGACGACTTGCCGGCGGCCGAGGCCACCGACGACGATCACACCCCTGTGGTCGATGAAGAGCCGGCGCCGCAAGCCACGGTCGCCAAGCAGCCGCCACCGGCCGAGCCGCCCAAGGCCGACGAGTCGTGGCGCGAAGCCTACGCCAAGGCCGGCGTGCCGCTCGACCCGACGGCCGACCTGAACCGCGTCGCCGCCCACACTGCCCAGCTCATGCGGCAGAAGCAGGCGATCGAGCAGCGCAACCAGCAACTGGAATACCTCCTCCAGCAACAGCTTGCGGCGCAGCAAGCTCCCGCTCAACAGGCATCCGCCCAAGAACAGCCGGCCCCGTTCAAGCCCTGGGAGATCGCCCAGTGGGACGCCGCCTGGGAAAAGCAGCTCGACGTCGACCCCGAAGGGAACATCGTTCTCAAGCCCGGTGCCGACCCTGGCCTGCTCCCCAAGTATCACGCCTACCAGGACTCGCGCCGGCAGGCTCTCGACAAGCTGCTGATGTCGCCCGACGAGACGATCGGCAAGCTGATCGAGCAGCGGCTTGAGCAGCAGTTCATGCCCAAGGTGCAGGAGTTCTACCAGCAGCAACTCGGCTCGCTCCAGCAGCAAGCCGTGGCTCGCCGGGCGCAGCAGTACGCCGAACGCTCCTACGAGCAGGACGTGAAGTGGATGGCTCACTGCGATGAGCAGGGCCAGCCGATCCGCGACCTGGCGGGGAATGTTCAGTACACGCCGGCCGGGCAACGGTTCATGGAGTGCGTGCAAGCGCTCGAACCCGCGACGCAGGCCGGCATCTACACGATCGATCAGCAGCGCGCGATGGCCCTTCAGATGGCCTTCGGCCCGCAGGTCTTCGCCGAGCAGTCGGCCGCTCCCGGCACTCCCGCCGCGGCCGCCGCTGCCAAGCCGGCGCCCAAGGCCGAGACGCCGCAAGAGCGCGACCGCCGCCTGATCCAAGAACGAAACCGTGGCCGTGCTGCCCGTGGCGTCAGCCGCGCTGGCCGTGGCCCGGGGCGCGATCCCGACACGGGTCGCTTCGAGAAACCGGACCTGAGCAAGGGACTCGCCGCCGCCTTCGAAGGCAAGAGCGACGAGGAGCTGTTCGGGGAGGACTGACACACGGGGGTCGGCTGTTTCGCCGGCCGCCACGGCTCAGCCCAGCTCGCTACTGGGTCAGAAAGCCA
>CAIWPS010000588.1 GCA_903914615.1 uncultured beta proteobacterium
GATGTGTATTTTGCAGACCCGTGTCCGAAGCCGTCGCTGAACCAGTCCGGCATTCCCACGCTGCTGAAGCGCAGTCCGTATCATTTTGCGTTCCAGCATCCGCGGCTGAACCCGTATGGGGAACGCGACGGCGGCGGGGAACGGGCGCAATACCTGGGCAGCGCCGTCCATCGCTTGGCGCTGGGCCGTGGAAGGGAGATCAGCGAGATCCGCTACCCCGACTATGTCCACTCAAGCGCCCGCGAGGCGCGGGACCTGGCCGTGGCCAACGGGCGCATTCCGATCCTGTCACGCGAGCTCGTCAAGGCTCGGGACATGGCCGAGATCGTGCGGCGCAAGATCGCTGAAGCGCTGGATGGCGCACCGTATGAAACCGAAGTGGTGATCATCTGGGTTGAGGAAACGAGCTGGGGGCCGGTCTGGTGCCGCGGCATGCTGGATGTGTGGTGCCCCACGAAGATGATCGCCTTGGACCCGAAATGCCTGCGGATCGCCGCTACCGCCGAGGCGTTCGGCAAGACGGCTGCGGACAGCGGTTATGACATTCAGGCGTCGTTCTACAGCCGCGGGCTGGCCGCCCTGACCAACTTTGCCAAGGTCAAATTCGCCAACCTGGTGGTGGAGAGCGCGCCGCCTCATGGCGCCCAGTCGTTCGCGCCTGACGCGTCGGCCAGGATCATCGCCGACGAGTGGGTCAACCAGGCCATCCAACTGTTTGCGCGCTGCCTCTACGCCCGCCAGTGGCCGTCCTACCCCGCCGGCGTTCAATCCTACACCACGCCGAGCTGGTATCAGCAGGCGCTTGCCAATCGCATCGAGGAAGTCTGACCATGTCCGAGACCAAAGCCGTCGCAGTCTTGAAAGCCGGCAATTCCATTGCACCAATCGTGCCTACGTCTTTCGAGGACGCCTACCGCTTTGCCAACGTGGTGGTGAAGGCCGGCATGGCCCCCAAGAGCCTGGACACGGCCGAAAAGGCGATGGTGGCCATCATGCATGGCTTGGAAGTGGGATTGACGCCCATGGCCGCTCTGCAGTCCATCGCGGTGGTCAACGGCATGCCCACCATCTGGGGTGACGGCGCGCTGGGCTTGGTGCGGGCGTCCGGCTTGCTGGTCAAGTTCCAGGAATGGGAGGATGGAGAGACCGCTCACTGCCTGGTCCAACGCGCCGGCGAACTGGACACCATCGAACGGTATTTCAGCCAGGCGGACGCCGTGCTGGCCGGCCTGTCCCGCAAGACAGGGCCATGGACGCAGTATCCCCGCCGGATGCGCCAGATGCGCGCCCGCAGCTGGGCGCTGCGCGACGCCTTTGCGGACGTGCTGCGCGGTCTGAAGATCACCGAAGAGGTGGAGGATTACCCGGAAACGGTGACCGCCGACGGCGAGGTGTTGTCGCGGGCGGCGCGGATTGTCCAGCAGCGCCGGGAGATGTCCTCTGGCGGTGACGCGCTGATCATTGAGCATACGGTCGAAAACACCGTTCAGATGCAAGGCGATCCGGCCGCGGAAACGGTGCAAGAGGAAGAACCGGCCGAGGATGCCGCGCCAGAGCCCTCCAGCTTTGCGCTGGCGACCGATTGGCCGGGCATTGAGGAAATCCTGGACGCCATGCGCAAGAGCCCCCAGTGGGCTTCCCTGGGCACTGAAGAGCAATCGGAGATCCGCGCCGCGGCGTACTGGCGTCTCGCCGCACTCTGCGAGGACGGCTACGACTTTGACTTTGTCACCAACGCCCAGGCGTGGCGCTGCTACATCGAGGCCGAAACCGACGCCAGCAAACTTCGCTTCATGCGCAGCTGCTTCGTCAATGAAAGCGCCTGGCAGGATCTCAACACGGCGTCCAAGGTGGCGTTGGATAAGGCGTTTGACGCCAGGGTGCAGAAGCTGGAGGGCGGGCGGTGACCAAAGACATTCTCATTGGTCTTCTGGCCACGCTCGTGCTGTCGCAACAAGTGCTGATGCACATGCAGCGCCGAGTGATCCTCCGCGCTTTTAAGCTGATCGAGGATCACCTCGAAGATATATGGGGGCGCAAATGACCATCGCAGACACCATTCGCAGTCTCAAGCTCGGTGATCGGGTGAGGGTGACGTTTGAAGACAGGGTTCTTTATGTTAAAGCCAACGACGGCATCAGCGACGATTATGTCGTGCTTGCTTCTGGCGTCGATTTTGAAATTGACGACCCC
>CAIWPS010000589.1 GCA_903914615.1 uncultured beta proteobacterium
CCCAGCAGCCGCACCGCGGGCAGCGCCGCGCTGGGCGGCACGCTCAGGTAGTGCAGGCGCCGGCTCTCGGCGCCGAGGCTGTGCTCGGCGCGCGCCACGGCGGCGGCCAGCGCCTCGGCACCGGCAGCCAGCGGCACGTAGTCCAGGATGGCGGCGAAGGCGGCCCAGTCGGCGTCGGCGACCTTACGTGCCGAGAACTCATCGAGCGCGCCGCGCGCGGCAGCGCGGAAGGCCTCGGCGTCGATGTCTTCCAGCGACACGCCGACGATGCGGCAGCGCGGGATGAAGCCGCTGCTGCACAGGTGGTACAGCCCCGGCAGCAGCTTGCGCCGTGCGAGGTCGCCGGTGGCGCCGAACAGCACCACGACCTGCGGAAATCGCGGGCCCACGCCCGGGGGAATCTTGGCCATGGTGCAGTTCCTTGTCGAGGCGCGGACGACGTGTCCGCCACGCCGGGACCTAGCAAGGACCGGACCGATAGGCCGGTGCTCAGTCCTGCCTCAGGCATTCGATGGGCAGCAGCTTCGAAGCCCGCCGTGCCGGGTACCAGCCGAAGAACAGGCCGACGGCGGTGGAGAAGGCCACCGCGGTGACGATGTGCGTGGCCGACAGCGCCATCGTGAACTTGCCGCTGCTGTTCACCGCCATCACGCCCAGCCCGGCCAGCGTCACGCCCACCAGCCCGCCCACCAGGCACATCACCACCGCCTCGGCCAGGAACTGCGCCAGCACATGGAAGGGCTGGGCGCCGATGGCCATGCGGATGCCGATCTCGCGCACGCGTTCGCTCACGCTCACCAGCATGATGTTCATGATGCCGATGCCGCCGACCAGCAGGCTGATCGAGGCCACCACGCCCAGGCCGATCGAGAGGCCGGCGCCGATGGTCTCGCCGGTGGCGGCGATGCTGGCCAGGTTGGTGATCTGGAAGTCGTCCACCTTGTCGCCGGTGATGCGGTGGCGGTCGCGCAGCAATTCGCCGACGTCGCGCTCGGCGGCCTTCATCTCGGCCTCGCTGCGCGCCTGGACGTTGATGTAGTGCACCGTGCGCGGCCGCGGCATGCGCACCGGGATGGCGGTGATGGGCACCAGCATCAGCTCGCCCAGGTCGGTGCCGTCCAGCGTGCGGCCGCTGCCGGCGAGCACGCCGATGATGGTGAAGGGCCGGCCGTCGACGCGCAGCGTCTGGCCGATGGGGTCGAGCCGGTAGTAGTAGTTGCTGGCGATCTTCGAGCCGATGACGATGACGCGCGCGGCGGCGCGCACGTCCGACTCGGCCAGTGGCACGCCGCGCTCGACCGTCCAGTTGCGCACCGCGAACATCTCCGGCGTCACGCCCAGCACCACCGAGTTGCTGTTGTCGTCGCCGTAGAGGATCTGGAAGTAGCCCTGCAGCGCCGGGCTGGCGCTGGCCACGCTGGGCAGGCCGTTGATGGCGGCGGCGTCCTCGATGGTGAGCGTGGGCGCGTCGTTGGTGCGGCGGCGCGCGCCGCCTTCGGTGGGCGTGCCCGGCTGCACGATGAGCTGGTTGCTGCCCAGCACCGCGAGCTCGCGGTTGATGAAGGCGCGCACGGCATCACCCACGCCCAGCATCAGCACCACCGAGGCGATGCCGATGATGATGCCCAGCATGGTCAGCGCCGTGCGCAGGCGGTTGGCGGCCAGCGAGCGGAAGGCCTCGACGAGGATCTGCGCAAAGCTCATCGGGCGTTCACTTCGGGGTCACGCCGGCGCCGCGACGCGGTCTTCCTGCGGCGCGCCGTCGTAGACGATGACGCCGTCGCGCAGCCGCACCAGGCGCTTGGCATGCGCGGCGACGTCGGGCTCGTGGGTGACGATGACGATGGTCAGGCCCTGCTCGCGGTTGAGCTGCGCCAGCACCTGCAGCACTTCTTCCGTCGTGCGCGTGTCCAGGTTGCCGGTGGGCTCGTCGGCCAGCAGCAGCGGCGGCCGGTTGACGAGCGCGCGCGCGATGGCCACGCGCTGCTGCTGGCCGCCGGAGAGCTGGTTGGGCATGCGGTGGCCGAGCTCGGCCAGGCCCACGCGTTCCAGCAGCGCCTGCGCCTGTTGCTGGGCGTCGCGGCGCGAGCGACCGGCGTAGATGAGCGGCAGCGCGACGTTCTCGCGCACGTTCATGCGCTTGAGCAGGTTGAAGCTCTGGAAGACGAAGCCGATGGTCCTGTTGCGCACCTGGGCGTGCTCGGCGGCCGAGAGCGCGGTGACGTCCTGGCCGTCGAGCCGGTAGTGGCCGGCGTCGGCGCGGTCGAGCAGGCCCAGCAGGTTCATCAGCGTGCTCTTGCCGGAACCGCTGGGGCCCATCAGCGCCACGTACTCGCCGCGTTCGACCTCGAGGTTCACGCCGTGCAGCACCGGCGTGACGACGTCGCCATTGCGGTAGCCCTTCTCGATGCCCTGCAGCGCGATGAGCATCTACGGCCGCCCCGGCAAGGCCGTCTCGGCCTTGCGCGTGATGACCTCGTCGCCGGGCTTCAGGCTGCCGCTGACGACGCTGGCCAGTTCGGTGTAGCGGGTGTTGGCGATGCCGATGGTCACCTCGTGCAGCTTCGGTACCTGCTTGTCGCCGACGGTGTAGACGCGGTAGACCCTGGCGCCGGCGCGCGTGCCGCTGAGCACGCCGTCGTCGTCGGCGCGGCGGTTCTCGGCCACGGTGGCCGACGCCGCCGAGGCCGCCTCCTTCGCCCCCTGGCCCGCGGCGGCCTTGAGCTGGTCCTCGTCGGGCCGGAAGCGCAGCGCCGCCGTCGGCAGCCGCGTCACGCGGTCCTTGCTCGACACCACGATGCGCGTCTGCGCCGTCATGCCGGGCTTGAGCAGTTCGTCGGGGTTGGCCACGGCGACGACGATCGTGTAGGTCACCACCCCCGCGTTGCTGGCCGAGTTCAGGCGGAACTGGTCGACCTTGCCCTCGAACTCGCGCTCGGGGTAGGCGTCGACGGTGAAGCGCACCTTCTGGCCTTCGCGGATGAGGCCGACGTCGGCCTCGCTGACGTTGGTGGCGATCAGCATCTCGCGCAGGTCGCGTGCCAGCTGGTAGAGCTCGGGGGTCTGGAAGCTGGCGGCCACGGTCTGGCCGACGTCGGTGTTGCGGCGGATGACGATGCCGTCGATGGGGCTGCGGATGACGCTGTTGTCGAGGTCGGTCTGTGCCGAGTCGACCTGCGCGCGCGCCAGCTCGACGTTCGCGGTGCCGGCGTCGGCCTCGCGCTGGCTCTGGTCCAGCGCCAGCGGTGAGATGAAGCCGGCCTCCACCAGCCGCCGGTTGCGTTCCAGCGTCGACCGGGCCAGCGCCAGCGTGGCCTCGCTGCTGGCGAGTTGCGCGCGCGCCTGGCGCAGCCGCGCCTGCAGCGCGGCCGGGTCCAGGCGCAGCAGCACCTGGCCCTTCTTCACGAGGTCGTTGTAGTCGGCCAGGCGTTCGAGCACGGTGCCGCTGACCTGCGTGCCCACCGTCACCGTGGTCACCGGCTGCAAGGTGCCGGTGGCCAGCACCACCTGCGTGATCGGGCCCTGGTCGATGGCCGCGGTGCGGAACTTGGGCTCCTCTTCGCTGGCCTTCTGCTTCTTCTGCAGCCAGGTCCAGCCGCCGCCGGCCAGCGCCAGCACCAGCACGGCCCAGGCCGCGCGCCGCAGCCATGTCTTCTGTCCCGGTTTCATGCGTTCCTGTCGGAATGGGGTGTCGGCCGGTCGGCGTGCACAGGCCGGCGCATCAGGCGTTGTAGACGATGCCGTCGCGCACGACGAGCACGCCGGCGGCGGCCAGTTCGGCCACGATGCGTTCGGCAAAGGCCGCCATCGTGCCCTCCGGCCGGCCCATGCGCTGCCACACCGCGCCGTACAGCGAGACGCCGGTGAACCAGGCCAGCAGCGGCGCCCAGGCCTGCTGCTGTTCTTCGAGCAGGTGGAACTTCAGCAGCGCCTTGACGGCATGGCGGGCGTGGCGCTGCGGGTCGGCGCGGAAGGCGGCCAGGCGCTGCCGCGCCTGGGCCAGCGCCGCAGGAATGTCGGCGAAGGGCGCGCCGTGGCCGGGGATGGCCCAGCGCGCGCCGAGCGACCCGATGAGGTCCAGCACCTGCGCCACGTCGTCGAAGGCGTTCTCGCCGTCGAGCTCGGGGAAGACGACGCCGAAGCCGCGCTCCCACAGTGCATCGGCGGTGATGACCACGCCTTCCTCGGCGTTGAAGAGGATCAGCGAATGCGGGTCGTGGCCCGGCGCCGCCAGGGCCTGCCAGCGCTGCTTGCCCACCGCCAGCACCTCGCCCGGGCGCAGTGGCGCGTCGGCCGTGAAGCGCTCGCAGCGCTGGCCGGTGGGGGCGTAGCTCAGCGCCACCTCGTCCCAGGCCTGCACGGCCTGCCACTGCCCGGGCGGGATGGTGATGCGGCAACCGAAGGCGCGCTGCAGCGAGGCGTTGCCGCCGCAGTGGTCGGAATGCAGGTGGGTGTTGACGAGGCCGCCCAGCGGCTCGCCGCGCAGGGCGTGGCGCACCAGGGCCACCGTCTGCGGCGCGTGCAGCACATGGCCGGCGTCGACCAGCACCGCGCCCGCCCCGTCGCCGTGCAGCAGCACGTTGTTGGACGACAGCCAGCCGCGTTCGAACACGCTGAGGCCGGCCAGCGCCGGCACGGCCTGCTTCATGCAGTGGAGGAAAGCTGCGGCATCGGGCCGCATTCTGGCCGATGCAGCGCCGCTGCGAGCTACCATCGCCGGCGCAGGCCAGGCAGGCCGCAAACCCCTTGGTGCCGACGGAGCCGACGATGAAGCTGCTGCTGAAGTTCAACCTCATCTTCGTCCTGGTGATGGCGCTGGGCGTGGCCGTCAGCGGCTGGATCAGCCGCGACATGCTGCAGGCCCAGGCCCGCGAAGAGGTGCTGGGCGGTGCACGGCTGATGATGGAGCAGGCCAGCGCCGTGCGCACCTACACCTCGGGCCAGATCACCAAGCTGCTGCAGGACCAGATGAAGACCGACTTCCTGCCGCAGTCGGTGCCCAGCTATTCGGCCACCGAGGTGCTGGCCACCGTGCGCGCCTCGCACCCCGAGTACGGCTACAAGGAAGCCACGCTGAACCCCACCAACCCGCGCGACCGCGCCCAGGGCTGGGAGGTCGACATCGTCAACAGCTTCCGCAACGACGCCGAGCTGAAGGAACTCGTCGGCCAGCGCGACACGCCCACCGGCCCGTCGCTGTACGTGTCGCGGCCGCTGCGCATCACCAACGGCGCCTGCCTGCAGTGCCACAGCAGCGTCGAGGCGGCGCCGCAGACGATGGTGGCCAAGTACGGCCCGGCCAACGGCTTCGGCTGGCAGCTCAACGAGGTCATCGGCGCGCAGGTGATGTCGGTGCCCATGGCCTTGCCGCTGCAACGCGCCGAGCAGTCCTTCAAGCTCTTCATGGGCTCGCTGATCGCGGTCTTCCTCGTCGTCGGCGTGGTGCTGAACCTGATGATCTGGTGGGTGGTGGTGCGGCCGGTGACGCAGTTGTCGAAGCTGGCCGACCGCGTCAGCCAGGGCGACCTCGAAGCCGCCGACTTCAGCACCGCCAGCCGCGACGAGATCGGCACCCTGGCCGAGTCCTTCGCCCGCATGCGCACCAGCGTCACGCAGGCGATGAAGATGCTCGAGAACTGAGGCCCGCACGGGCTGCGACGTGGTCCACCCCGAGCGCTTCGGCAAGTACCAGATCACCGGCGTGCTCGGCGAGGGCGCGATGGGCGTGGTCTACCGCGGCTTCGACCCCGACATCCGCCGCGTCGTCGCGCTCAAGACCATCCGCCACCAGGGCGGCCACAGCCCCGAGGCGGTGGCCAACACGGCGGCGCGCTTCCGCAACGAGGCGCAGGCCGCGGGGCGGCTGCTGCACCCGGGCATCGTCGGCGTCTACGACTTCGGCGACGACGGCCGCGTGGCCTACATCGCGATGGAGTACGTCGAGGGCCACACGCTGTCGTCCTACCTCGGGCATTTCTCGGCCCAGCGGCTGGCCTTTGCCGACAGCGACATCGCCAGCCTGGCCGCGCAGCTGCTCGAAGGCCTGGGCCACGCCCACGAACACGGCGTGTGGCACCGCGACGTCAAGCCGTCGAACATCATCATGACCCAGAGCGGGCGCATCAAGATCGCCGACTTCGGCATCGCGCGCACCGACACC
This sequence comes from uncultured beta proteobacterium, assembly GCA_903914615.1. Taxonomy (GTDB): domain Bacteria; phylum Pseudomonadota; class Gammaproteobacteria; order Burkholderiales; family Burkholderiaceae_C; genus Rubrivivax. The sequence continues at coordinate 6,161 of CAIWPS010000589.1, forward strand.
ACCGGCCTGACCATGGCCAACAGCGTGCTGGGCACGCCGATGTACATGGCGCCCGAGCAGTTCATGGGCCGCGCCATCGACCACCGAGTCGATCTCTACGGGGCCGGCGTCGTGCTCTACCAGCTCGTCGCCGGGAGGCCGCCTTTCGTCGGCCCGCCCGAGGCCCTGATGTACAAGGTCGTGCACGAGATGCCGCCGCCGCCGTCGACGCTGGAAGGCGGCCCGCGCAGCAGCCGCTTCGACGCCGTCGTCGCGCGTGCGCTGGCCAAGGACCCGTCGGAGCGCTGGCCCAGCGCCGCGGCCTTTCGCGCCGCCGTCGCGGCGGCGCTGGCCGAGCCGCTGCCGGCGGCGGTGTCCGCGGCGACGGTCTTCGCGCTGCCAGCGGCCAGCGGCTACGCCCCCACCGAACGGATTCCCCGCGCGCCAGCGGCCGCGTCCGCGGCGGCGCCGGCGCCGCCGCCCACCGGCGGCAGCGCGGCCGGCACG
>CAIWPS010000590.1 GCA_903914615.1 uncultured beta proteobacterium
CGTTCTGGTCGGCCACAGCTATGGCGGCGCGGTCATCTCGGTGGCGGGCACAGACCCGAAGGTGAAGGTACTGGTCTATGTAGCCGGCCTGCAGCCCGACGTCGGCGAAACCGCCGGAGAGGTGGCCCCACCCAAGCCTCCCGCAGACAAGCATCTTGCCCCAAGCAAGGACGGCTTCGTCTTCGTCGATCCGGCGCATTTCGCGGAAGACGTCGCCGCGGACCTGCCCAGGGCTCAGGTGGACTTCATGGCGCACGCACAGATGCCTGTGGCCGGTGCGGCTTTCAGCGTGAAGATGCCTTCCGCTGCCTGGCGCGATAAGCCGAGTTATGCCGTGATTGCCACGCGGGACCGCGCCCTGGACCTGGAGCGTGCGAAATGGATGGCAGAGCGCGCCGGCTCGAAAGTCACGCTGGTCGACGGAAGCCACGCCGTGCTCATCTCGCAACCGAGGGCCGTTGCCGGTGTCATCGAAGCCGCGGCGCGGTCCGTCCGATAGGTGTTTCCGCGGTCGCCCGCAGTCTGGTCGCGCCGCAGAGCTACTTGGCGCGCAGCCTGCCCTGCTGCCACCGCTCGCGATCGTCTGAAACTGGCCGGGATTAGCTGCTCGCGGTCAACGCCGACAGCGGTCGGTTTGTCTGCCGAGGCTAAAACGACCGGTCCCCAATACGTCCACCTCAACATCTCGACCCAGAACGGAAGTTGGTCGAGGCGAATGTGCCGCCCGAAACGTGTCGCTCAACGTAGAGGTAACCGTGCGACGACGGGTGGACGCCTCGCCCGCGATGCGCAGGATATGCAGGCGGCGCCTCGCGGGCAAGGTGGCCAGCCGCTGGCACTTCGGTTGACCGACATCTTGGGTAACTCGTTGTTGTAGGGACTGCCCTTGCTTAATGTCACTTAGCAAGTGCCGTCAAGATCCCCTCCGCAAGGCCAGAGGCCTGTTGTGGCATTCGGTGAAGGTCGGCAAGTAATTCTTGCACAGATGCGGTGCCTTCCTTGCCGAGCCAAGCAGCGATTTGCCCAGCAGCTGGACTAAGGTAAGCCATCTTCCAAGCAGTGAACATTGGCTGTTCAATTTCCGACTCAGAGATCACATGGAGTTCGGAATGTCGGGGGTCCTTCTCGATGCTGCTCATGAGGCTCTGCACTGCATCTCGATCCCCTTCAAGGATCTGAAGAAATACGTCTTCAACGAATACCAGCGCTCCTGTGATGCCGCGCCTCTTGTTCCCCTCACGTGCGTCGACCAAGATCGACTCGAGATCAGGCATTGTCAGGTGCTCTGCTGCCATTGAGGAATAGATGACTTGGTAGGTCATAAGAAGCCTTGTCTGTCTCGGTGTGCCGATTTTGCTCTCAAGCCCATGCCAGAGTCGAGTCGCGCGCATACGAAGGGGTGGTGGCCTGACTGGCGACTTTCGGGCAGTCACGTCAAACCAGCCGGTGCCTGCTGGCGACCCTGAAGAGACATCCGTGGTCAAGATGTCGCCGGCTCAAACTTGTCGATCGAGGCCCTACGCGCCGTAGGCGGGCGCGAAAGCCGCGCTGCCAAATGCCGGTTGGGTCTTGTCATCCCTCCAAAGATGAATCCGGCTTCGAACCGAGGCGGCTCAATATCGGTGTCGCCAGATTTAGCGCCAGCGCCCACAAGGACCGAGGCGGGCTGACGAAACTCAAACCAGCGCAAAGCAGTGCAGACGCAAAAAGTACCACCAGAGAAACTTGACGAGTGCGAAAGTGGTGGTCGTATCCCAAATCGGGCGTCAAGACAAGCATTCGCCAAGAGGCAATTGCGACCAGCATCGTATTGCCGGCATAAAGCCAGATTGCCGGCGCGAACTGCGCATAGCGGCCGACGACGATTGTCGTAAAAGGTACGCAGGTAATGAGCAGGAGCTGAAATAGCCACCACCAGACGTAGGTGCCACCGCCCAGCGTCTCGGAGTGGCTGCGCACGTGCACGGCGGACAGCCAACGTAGACCTAGCACCATAAAGCTCAGCAAATACGGCAGGAACCTGGGCCATAGGCCGACCAGACCCGCCAGCATCTCGTCGGCATTACCAGGTCGGAAGTCATCTGGCAGTCGGATGTCCAGCACCAGCAATGTCATCGCAACCGCATAGATGCCATCTGTCAGCGCGTCCATGCGTGACGTTGGGTAGGCGCTGGCCTGCTTGCGATGCATGCCGACATCATAGATGGTAGTCACGCCTGCCGACTCCTGGCTGCCTATGGCCGAATGAAGCGGATTTTCGGCACCTGCTCAGGCATTGCGAACGGCCGCGCCCTCGGGTCTACGCTGGCCCGAGACGACCGTCAACCGACATCCGCCGCCCCGAACTTGTCTCCACAGAGCTGACGTTCGACCTCTTCGGCGGGAATGGCAATCGCCATGTTTGCCAGCATAAGGCGCACGAGCGCATCCTCGATGGCGCTCAGCGGGACACCGGGCGGCGCCGACAGGATCCCTTGCAGCACGCCAACGAGCGCATGCACCATGACGAAGGCATCGGCCCGGGGGAGCTTGCGCCGACGCCGCTCGTGCGACACGACTCCGCTGGAGACGAGCAGGTCCACGGCCATGGCCCGCAGGGAGGCCGCGGCCGAGCCGACCCCGGCGCCGGCGTCGCGCAGCAGCAGGCGCTGCACCGCCGTGCGGCCGTCGAAGGCATCGAGCACGGCATGCACCACCGCGCGGATGCGCCCGCCGGGCTCGACCGGCGCCGGGCCGTCCAGCGATGCCCTCACGCGCTCTCCGATGGCTTCCAGTTCGCGCCGCACCAGCGCGTCCACGATGCTCTGCCGGTCGGCGAAATACTGGTAGAGCGTTCCAATGCTCACCCCGGCGACCGACGCGATTCGGTTGGTCGTCAGCGAGTCCGGCCCTTCACGGTCGAGGATGCGAAGGGTCGCCTCCAATATGAGTTCGACCTTCAGCCGCGCGCGTGCCTGCCTCGGCCTGCGGCGCGCAAGTGCTCGATCCTCCTGGGCTTTTCGTGAGATGCGGTGCACGGTGGAACGCGAGTAGCCGAACGTGAGCGTGATTCATATCATGTCTCCATGCCGGCTCTTGTGCAGCCCGCCCGGAAAGGAACCGCGATGACGAACCTGCGACGCATCCTTGGCCAGGCCGCCCTGGCGGCGCCCTTGGCGTGGGCCTTGGCGGCACCGGCACCGGCACCGGCTGCCGAGCCCGCCCGGCAGTGGCAGGACGCCGGGCACACCTTCGACTGGGTGTCGCCGCTGCCCGAGAACCACGGGCGAACGGTCAAGGTGTTCTATGTCTGCGCCGGCGATCCTGGCCGGCCGACCATCGTCATGGTGCATGGCTTCCCGACCAGCAGCTACGACTTCCGGCCGATGTTCGAACGGCTCGAGGGCGATTTCCACGTCTGCACGTTCGACTTTGCCGGCTTTGGCCTCTCCGACAAGCCGGCCGATGGCTTCGTCTATTCGCTGTCGCAGGACGCGCAGCTGCTCTGGGACTTCGTCACCCGTGTCCTGGCGGTCAAGCGATTTGTGCTGTTCTCGCACGACCGGGGTGACAGCGTGGCGCTGCGCTTCCTGCAGCTCTATCAGTCGGCTCCCGAGAAGCCATTTGCGATCACACACCAGTTCCTGACCAACGCCAACCTGTTCCTGCCACTGGCCAACCTCACGGAATTCCAGAAGGCGATGCTGAACCCGGCGTCGAGCGCCATCGCGGCGAGCCGGACGACGCCGGCGCGGCTGGCCGAGGGCCTGGGCGAAACGCAGTATTCGCCGCCGCTGCCGCCATCGGACCCGGAGGTTCAGGCCCTGGCGTACGCCTTCGCGTACCAGGACGGGATCCGCGTGATCCCGGCGACCATCCAGTACCTGAACGAACGCCGGAAGTTCGAGGTCGAATTCCTGGCCTCGCTCTCGGCGAGCCAGGTTCCGGTGACGCTGATCTGGGGCGTGCACGACATGGTTTCGCCGGTGCGGGTGGCCAACCACGTCTGGACCACGGCGCTCGCGCAGCGCACTGCGCCCGCTTCGTATTGGCTGGCGCCCTGCGCCAACCACTACCTGCTGCACGACCAGCCTGACGCCATCGCGGCGCTGATGCGGGCCGAACTGGACCACAGCGGTCCGGCGGCGCCGGCCAACCTCGCGAAGGACGCCTGCGCGCCGGTCCTGGTCGAGCGGCACTGATGCGCCGGACGCGCGGCAGCTCTTCTGCCGCCGAGAGACGACATGCATTAGCGTGCCGGCGCTGCCGGCGGAGCGACGGCGCCACGCATCCGCTCATGCGCCGAACGGATCGGAGGACATGCAACCGACGGCGGCGCCGATGCATCGATTGCACCAGACCTTCGCCCTGAGCTCGATCTTCATCGCCTGCCTGTCTGCATGCGGCGGCCGCTCCTGCGGCGGAGACACTTCCCTGCCACTGCCGACGATCACGCCGGCGTCGTTGATGGCGTTGGCGTAGCTGTACGTGCCGGCACTTAGCGTGCCCAGGTCCTGCAAACTGCCACTGCTATAGAGGAAGGCTGGCCTGGGATCGCCTGCTTCGCCGGCCTGCAGTTCATGGATTCGTCGCACCGCATTGCTCCGGCATCGTTCGGCGAGCTGCGTCAGCGGCGGCGGCCCGGGTCTGCAACAAACCTGCGGCTGGTCGGGGGCCTGGGACGTTTGCGATTCCCTGTCTCCCCCGTCCAACCCTGGCCAGCCTAGACAGTCGCGAGCAAGTCCGGGCTGGTACCCACACCGCTCACGTTCTTTTGCGGTGCCCATGTGGTGCCGTTGAATTGCGAGTACCAGATGCCCTGGTCGCCGTTTGCACCCTTCCATGCAGCAAAGAGCGCGTTACCGAACACCGCCAGTCCCGGGCCGACGCTGCTGGCCTCGTTCGGAACCTGCTTCTGCGCTGTCCAGGTCGTTCCGTTGAAGCTGGCGTACCACATTGTCTGGTCGGCAAAGATGCCCTTCCAGGACGCGTACAAGGCGCCGTTGAACACAGCCAGCGATGGCCCTTCGCTGGTGCCGACGCCGGGAATGATCTGTTGCGGGGCAAAGTTCGCGCCGTTGAACTTGGACCAGTAGATGCCCTGGTCGCCGTTCATGCCCTTCCAGGCCATGTAGAGCGTGCCGTTGAAATCGGCCAAGGCCGGACCGACGCTCGTCGCCACGCCAGGAACAACTTGCTGAGCAGACCAAGTCGTCCCGTTGTATTGGTTGAAGAAGATGCGCTGATCGTTTTCCACACCCTTCCAGGCCATGAACAGGCTGTTACCCAGCACGGCGAGGCGCGGACCGACGCTGGTCCCGATCCCCGGCACGAGCTGCTGCGGCGCCCAGGTCGTGCCGTTGAAGCTCGAGTACCAGATGCCCTGGTCGCCGAGGACGCCCTTCCATGCCATGTACAGCCTGCCGGCATAGACCGCCAGTGAAACACCGGAGCTGGAGCCGATTCCGGGGATCTGCTGCTGCGGTGTCCATGTCGTGCCATTGAAGCTCGAGAAGAAGACACGGTCATCACGCTCGATGCCCTTCCAGACCATGTAGAGCTTGCCGTTGTAGGTCTCCAGTGCCACTGGCAGGCCAACGCCGCGCAACGCGTGCTCAAGCGCGGTGCCGTTGAGCGAGCCCAGGCCGGTACAGGCGTCGTAGCCCGGTCCTGACTTGTACCCGGGTGATCCGCCAAACGCGTTGGTGGCTCCGTCGTTGATGTCGCGATAGACATAGCCATAGGGCAAGGCGTAGAGATTGGGGTTCAGATACCCCACGGGCTCGGCCAACGCCGCGTTGAGCAAAGCTGCCAACCCGGCATAGAGAGGCGCTGCAGCGCTCGTGCCGCCGACGGGCCCGACGGCAGCCCCGTTCTGGTACAGCACGTAGCCGCTCGCCGGCGAGGCATTGCCGGCAATGTCGGGAACGACGCGACCCCGATGCCCGTCGTTGACCGACCCGGGTGCTCCCGCCCAGTTCTGCCAGATCGGGAGTGCGAAGGCAGGTGCCTTGAAGATGTCGCTCACGCCGCCGCCGGTGGGCGTCCAGGTGTTCTCGGTGAAGTTGGGGCCGGAAACGTTGGAAATGACCGTGCCGCCGACGCAGGTCACAAAAGGATCCGAGCCCGGGTATTCGACGTGAGCCTTGTTGTCGCTGGCCTGGCAATGCGATCCTTGGTCGCCGCTGGAAACGAAGATCGATACGCCCATAGCGGCGGCTTCCTGAAAGGTCTGATTGACCGCCTGGATGGCCTGCAGCGACCAGTCGAGCGAACCGAACTGCATGTTCTCGGGCCATCCATAGCTGATCGAGATCACCGAAGGACGGTTCACGGCGTCATGCACTGCCTTCGTGACGATGTCCACCCAGCCCTGCTCGGTCCAAGGTGCAAAGTACACCACCAGCTTCGCGCCTGGAGCCACCGAACCCGCGACGTCGATGTCCAGAAGCGTTTCGGTCGTGTAGCTGTCGGTCCCAGGATTGTTGGGCTGACCATCGACGCTCACCGAAGCGATGGCCGGCATGGTCGCGCCGATGTGGTTGTAGAACAGCTGCACGTCGGAGGTCTTGAAGCCGCCGCCGAATTCGAAGATGGCGATGGTCTGTCCGGTTGCGTTGGGCGCCGTCGGAAACCCGTACAGGCTGGCCACCTGGGGTGGCGTCAGGGCGACGGTGTTCCCCAGCGGGGTCGCCGCGGCAGCATGATCTTTCGTGGCCGTTTCGGCCGTGACCAGGTGTGGACCTGCCATGCGTCGGTTGTCCAGGCCGAAGACACCCTCGACGACGTCAACCAGATCAGCAGGAAGATGGATCTCGCCCTCACGCCCGCGGTAGCTCTCGCTGTCGCCCTTGTAGATCGCCAGCTCGACGCCGAAAGCCTTGCTGAACTGCGCCGTGGTCCCCTTCAGGACCACCGTGCGCCTTGCGGCGTCCGACTCCACCACCTCCAGTGCATGCGCCTTGGCGAAGGCACCGACCTTGTCCAGGTCGGCTTGCGCCGCACCATACAGCGCGGCGAACTCCTCGCGCGACGGGTATGTCCGGTGGCCCTTGGGCGCTGTGGCTGCATGGACGGGGTCGGCCAGGCTTGGCGCACCGCGCTTGCGGCGGACGCGCACGCTGACGGTGAACGACTCCTTGGGGTCGGCTGCCGTGGTCTTCCTGGCACCCGGGCGCGCATGGCGCTCGGACATGGGCAGCACATGGGTTGATATCTGGTCTTGCGACATTGAAGTTCTCCGAGAAACATCCATAGACCTCGATCAGCGAGGCGACCGTGGCGTCTTACATACGGCGCCAATGCTTCCTGCTGAACCGGACGCTCGATGCATGCCGAGAATCAGCGAAGCCTGCGTCTAAAGTAGTCCTGGCCGGCCAGCTTCAAATCCCTAATTCGCGGTAGCCGTCCGTCAATTGACCGAAGCCGCGACGTGAGAAAGTGCCCGCCATCGAGCTTGTCCTTGCAAGGCGTCAGTGCCCGACCGAATCTTCTGCCGGCGCGGCACCTGACTCGGGAAACGGGAAGCGATCGGAGGGCGTCCTGGACATTGGCGCTAGGCGCACCAAATGCCAATGCGGAGCGACTGCCTCTTCATGCTGGGCGCGGGTCCGAGACAGTCACGCAACCCGATCTACTGCAGTCGGTCGAGGTGCCAGGTTGGGCGCCTCGAAGGCGGCCAGTTCGGGTCGGCAACATCGAGCTTCAGGTCGCAGCATTGACCGCGAACAGACAGGCGCGGCCAGGCCCTCGCCTGCGTTCAGCGTTGCTGGTGCCGGCCAGGTCAACGGCTCTGGTATGCCTGCCTGCGCTCCCGGGCACTCAACCGCAAGCCAGCCGGTCCTGCGGCAAGCGGGTGGAGGAGCACCGCGCGCAATAGGCCGGGGCGGAACGGACCGAAACTAAGACCCCTGCGGCGACCCTTGGGTGCGTGGC
>CAIWPS010000591.1 GCA_903914615.1 uncultured beta proteobacterium
GGCCCCGCCGCCGCCCCCGCCGGTGGCGCCGCCGCCCCCGCAGGTGGCGCCGCCACCGACGATCACCGCGCCGCCGGCCGTGCGCGCCGCACCCGGCAGCCAGGTCGCCACGCCGGAACAGATCTACAGCGCCCGCCTGCTGGAATACGTCAATGGCATCAAGCGCTACCCGACCGGCCGCGAGGCGCGCCAGCTGCGGCCGCAGGGCATCGTCAAGGTCTGGCTCGAGCTCGACCGCAACGGCGACCTGCTCGATAGCGGCATCGAGAACAGCGCCGGCATCCTGATGCTCGACCAGGAAGCCTTGCGCTCGGTGCGCAACGGCCGCTACCCGGCCATGCCTGCCGAGGCCTACGCCGGCCAGGCCAAGCACCGTTTCGTCGTCGCCATGGAATACCTGCCGCCCGGCAACTGACCCTGCCTCTCGACCCCCTTTCCCCGCCTTCCCACATCCGCTTCAACCACGAGGACACCACAATGAAGAAGTTCCCCCTCACCGCCGTCAGCCTGGCCCTGCTGGCCCTGGGCCAGATCGCCCAGGCGCAGAGCACCGACATCGGCAAGGTCACCGTCACCGGCGAGGGCGACAAGCTCGGCACCGGCCTCATCATCGACGAGGACACGCCCAAGGCCAAGAGCACGGTCACGAAGGCGCAGATCGACAAGCAGCGCGCCTCCAGCAACCCCTACCAGAACATGGCGCTGCTGCCGGGTGTGAACGCCTCCAGCTACGACGCCACGGGCCTGTTCGGCGGCAACCTGCGCGTGCGCGGCTTCAACAGCGACCAGATGGGCTTCACCATCAACGGCGCGCCGGTCAATGACTCGGGCAACTTCGCGGTCTATCCGCAGGAGTACACCGACAGCGAAAACCTGTGCGAAATCTTCATCACGCAGGGCGCCACCGACACCGAAGCACCGCACGTCGGCGCCTCGGGCGGCAACGTCGGCATCACCACCTGCGCGCCCAGCGACACGGCCGGCGGCAAGGCCTCGGCAGGCTGGGGCCAGCTGAACTACGTTCGCGCCTTCCTGCGCGGCGACACCGGCAAGATCGGCAACTTCAAGGGCTTCCTGTCGGCATCGCGTGCCATGGTGAACAAGTGGAAGGGCCCGGGCAAGGCCGACCGCGAACACATCGACGCTGGCGCCGAATGGTCGTCGGGCATCGTCAAGCTCTCCGGCAGCATGCTGTGGAACAAGGCGGTGACCAACAACTTCCGCACCCTGACGCTGGCGCAGCTGGGCACCGAAGGCTACTTTGCCGACTTCTCCAGCGTGGTGCCGCAGCACCAGCCCGCAAGCCCGGGTGTCGCCAAGGCCGACGCCAACCCGAGCCCCGCCTACTACGGCTATTCGCTGAATCCGTTCGAGAACTACCTCATCACGACCAAGGCCAACATCCAGCTCAGCCCGGCGCTGCGCCTGGATATCGAGCCCTACTTCTGGTACGGCTACGGCACCGGCGGCACGCAGCAGACGACCGTGACCGAGGGCGTGAGCGGCACGCGCCTGCATGGCGGCCTGCCCGACATCAACGGCGACGGCGATGCCCTGGACGGGGTGCTGATCTACCGTGGCAGCGTCACCAAGACCAACCGCCCGGGCCTGACGACCAAGTTCAGCTGGACGCTGGACAACCAGCGCATCCTCGCCGGCGTGTGGTTCGAGAGGGCGCGCCACCGCCAGACCGCACCGGGCACCACCGTGGACAACAACGGCAACATCGGCGACCTGTGGCTGTCCAACCCGAGCTCGCTGTTCCATTACGCCGACGGTTCGCTCTACCAGAACCGCGATGCGCTGACGATCTCCACCGGCGAGAGCGCCTTCATCACCGACACCATCGACCTGATGAACAGCAAGCTGCAGCTGGTGCCCGCCATCAGCTACCGCGCCGAGCACCGCAACTTCACGAACTTCCCGGCCTCGGGCAGCAACGCCGTGTTGAACGGTGCCAACAACAGCGCCGCCGCCTACTACCAGATCAGCCACACCTACTCCGACGTGCTGCCCAGCCTGGCGCTGAGCTTCCAGGCCACGCCCGACCTGCAGGCCTTCACCAGCATCTCGAAGAACTTCAAGGTGCCGGGCAACTTCGAGTACTTCAGCCTGGCCAACGGTGTTACCTCGGTCAACGGCGTCACCACCTACACCTCGCTGGCGCCGCTGACGGTGGACAAGGAAACGTCCATCAACATGGACTTCGGCCTGCGCTTCAAGAACGACATGGGCAAGGCGTCTGCGACCGCCTTCCTCGTCAAGTTCAAGAACCGCATCGCCTCGGCCTACGACCCGGCGACGGCCACCACCCATGACTACAACGTCGGCGACTCGACGATCAAGGGCCTGGAGCTCGAACTGGGCACCGCCGTGTACAAGGGCTTCAGCGCCTATGCGTCGGCCACCTACACGCGCAGCACCATCGACAGCAACATGCCGGCGGCCGGCATCGTCGGCGGCCCGGTCACGGGCTACTTCCCGACCTCGGGCGTGCAGTTCCCCGACACGCCCAAGGGCATGGCGGCGCTGTCGCTGCAGTACGCGCAGGGCCCCGTCCTGCTCAACCTGCAGGGCAAGCTGACGACGCGGCGCAACCTGACGCTGGTCGGCGACCAGAGCATCGGCGGCTTCACGACCATCGACTTCAACGCCGCCTACCAGTTGCCGGCGACGCCGTTCCTGAAGAACCCGACGCTGCGCCTGAACGTCAGCAACATCATGAACCGCCAGTACCTGCTGGCCAACTCGGGCAGCGGCTCGTCGATCAGCACCAACGCCTACCCGGTGGTGCTGCCGACGACGACCATCGCGGCCAACGCGCCGCAGGTCTACGGCGGCGCGCCGCGCTTCTCCAGCATCTCGCTGTCTTCGGACTTCTGATGCTGCCACCCGGGCCGGTGCCGCACAGGCGCAGGTCCGGGGCCAGGCCCCTGGCGCCGCCGGCGCCCAGGGCTTAGATTCGCGGGCCTCGAGCCCGCGTTTTCATTCATGCCCGACGTCGCCACCATCACCGTGCGCCGCGCCCGCCCCGGCGACGCCGCCGCGTTCGCCCGCATCATGGGCGATCCCGAGGTCTATCCCGGCCTCATGCAGGTGCCCCTGCCCAGCGAGGAGCAGTGGCACGCACGCCTGCAGTCCGCCGGCTCGCCCGACGCCCCGGACCTGCAGATCGTGGCCGAGATCGACGGCCGCGTCGTCGGCAGTGCCGGCCTGCACCCGCAGCCGCGGCAGCGCCGCCGCCATGTCGCGATGCTGGGCATCAGCGTCGCGCCCGAGGCGCAGCGTCGAGGCGTCGGCCGCGCGCTGATGCAGGCGATGTGCGACTACGCCGACGGCTGGGCGCAGATCCTGCGCATCGAGCTTTCCGTCTTCACCGACAACACCCGCGCCATCGCGCTGTACCGCGGCTTCGGCTTCCGCATCGAAGGCACGCACCGCGGCTATGCCATGCGCCACGGCGTCTACACCGACGTGCATTCGATGGCGCGACTGCACCCGCAGCCGCCGGCGCTGGCCTGGCCTGCCGAATGAAGCCGCGGCCACCGCCGCAGGAAGCCCCGACGCCATGACCACGCCGCCGCGCCGCCTCAACGCCGCAGAGACCGAAGCCTACGACCGCTGCTGCGACCGCCTGGCCGGCTTCGACCCGCGGTTCAGCTACGAGTACGTCGACGGCCAGCTCGCGGCGCTGGCCGCCGCGCCGCGGCCGCTGCCGCCCGAGGCATGGCTGCCGGCGCTCTTCAGCGACACCTTCGATCGCACCTTCGCCGACCCCGAAGACGCCGCACAGGCCCGGCGCGCGCTGCAGGCGCGGCTGGCCGTGCTGTGCAGCCAGCTCGACCCCGAGGCGCTGTTCGAGCAGCCCGATCAGCTGCGCCTGGACCCCTACTTCGAGGACTGGACCGACGAGGCGCGCCAGAGCCTCGTCGACGAGGGCCACCTCAGCGCCGACGACGCCGCGCTGCTGCAGGTCGGCAGCGACTGGTTCCAGGGCTTCCTCGACGCTGTCGACGCGCTGCCGCAGCTGTGGGAGCCACCGGCCGACGAAGAAGCGGCCGAAATGTTCGGTCTGGCCTTCGAGCACATCGCCGCCACCCTGCTGCCGCCCGACAGCGAAGAGCTCAAGGCGCATGCCGCCGAACACTACGCCAAGGGCCCGCCCACGCGCGAGGACCTGCTCGTCGAGGCCTGCCTGTCGGTGCAGGACCTGCGCATGTTCTGGGTCGACTTCGCGCCCGTCACGGCGACGCGGCGCGTCGAACCGACGCCCGGCCGCAACGACCCCTGCCCCTGCGGCAGCGGCAAGAAATTCAAGAAGTGCCATGGCGCCTGAGCTCGCGCTTCAGGCGTAGCTGAGCTCCCGCGCCTTGCCCCAGAACACGCGGTACGAGAACACCGTGTAGCCGATGATGGCCGGCACGGTGACGGCGCAACCGATGCCGATGACGGCCAGCGACTCGGTGGCGCTGGCCGCTTGCCACACCGTCAGCCGGTCCATCACGACGTAGGGGAAGAGGCTGTAGGCCAGGCCCAGCGCGCCGAGGATGAACATCGTCACCACCAGCACGAAGGGCAGCCAGCAGACCTTGCCCAGCACGCGGTGCGAATTCAGCATGGCACGCGCCCCCAGCAGGGCGAGCACCGTCATCAGAGGGATCGGCAGCAGGGCGATGAACTCGGGCATGGCGAACCATTTCCCGCGCACCGTCTCGCTGACCAGCGGCGTCGCCACCGAAATCAGGCCCATGCCCAGGACCACCGGTGCCCAGGCCGTCTTGGCCCAGCGCACCGCCAGCTGCTGCAGTTCGCCCTCGGTCTTCATGATCAGCCAGCCCGCGCCCAGCAGCACGTAGGCCGCCGGCAGCAGCAGGGCGATGACGGCGGCGAAGCCGACATAGACCCAGCCCTCGGCCAGGCCGGTGATGTAGCGCCCCAGCATCCAGCCCTGTGCGGCGGCCGCCAGGCCCGAGCCGGCGAAGAAGGCGAAGTTCCAGCGCGGCTTGTGCGCGGCCTGCGCCTTGACGCGGAAGTCGAAGGCCACGCCGCGCAGGATCAGCCCGACCAGCATCAGCGCCACCGGCAGGTACAGCGCGCCCAGCACCATGCCGTGGGCCTTCGGAAAGGCGATCAGCAGGATGCCCACGCCCAGCACCAGCCAGGTCTCGTTGGCATCCCAGAACGGACCGATGCTGGCGATCATGGTGTCCTTCTGGGCATCGCTGGCGCGGTGCAGAAGCAGGCCCACGCCGAGGTCGTAGCCGTCCATCACCACGTAGGCCAGCATGGCCACGCCCATCAGGCCCATGAAGACCACGGGCAGTGCCGTGGCCCAGCTCACGCGGCCACCGCCTTGGCTCGGGGCGCCCTGGCCGCCGGCATATCGACCGCTTTCTCGGCCATGTACTTGACGACCCCGACATAGGCCGCGATGAGCGCCAGGTAGACCGTGACGTACAGCGCCAGCGTCGCCGCGATCATCGGCGCCGGCACGCGCGAGGCGACCTCGTCGACGCGGATGAGGCCGAACACGATGTAGGGCTGGCGGCCGATCTCGGTCACGTACCAGCCCGCCACCGTGGCCAGCCAGCCCGAGAAGGTCATCCCGGCCAGCCCCCAGAGCAGCGGCCGCGGCAGCGCGGTCGCCACCCAGCCCGCACGCCGGTACCACCACAGCCCCGCCCAGCTGAAGGCCAGCATCAGCATGCCGGTGCCGACCATGACGCGAAAGCCGTAGAACAGCGGCTTCACAGGAGGGTGAGCGCCGGGGAAGGCGTCCAGACCCTTGATCTCGCCGTCGGCGTCGTGGCGCAGGATCAGCGCCGCGCCGCGCGGCACGCCGATCTCGAAGTGGTTGCTGCGCGTGGCCTCGTCGGGCACGGCAAACAGCAGCAGCGGCGCGCCGCGTTCGGTTTGCCAGATGGCTTCCATGGCGGCGATCTTCTGCGGCTGGTGGTGCAGCGTGTTCAGGCCGTGCATGTCCCCGGCGACGATCTGCAGCGGAATCAGCACCGCGGCGACCGTCAGGCCCACGCGCAGCACCCTCGCCGTGCTGGCGTTGGCCTTGCCCTTGAGCAGCTGCCAGGCGCTGACGCCCGCCAGCACGAAGGACGCCGTCAGCCCCGAGGCCAGCAGCACATGGGTCAGCCGGTAGGGCAGGGAAGGGTTGAAGACGACCTGCCACCAGCTGCTGACGAAGAACTCGCCATTGGCGTTCACGGTGTAGCCTGCGGGCGTGTGCAGCCAGGAATTCAGCGCCAGGATCCAGAACGCGCTGACCGTGGTGCCGAAGGCCACCAGCGCGGTGGCCAGCAGGTGCACGCGTTCGCTGACCTTGCCGTGGCCGAAGAGCATGACGCCGAGGAAGGTGGCCTCGAGGAAGAAGGCCGTCAGCACTTCATAGCCCAGCAGCGGGCCGGCGATGTTCCCCACGCGCTCCATGAAGCCGGGCCAGTTGGTGCCGAACTGGAAGCTCATCGTGATGCCGCTGACCACGCCCAAGGCGAAGGTGAGGGCGAAGACCTTGGTCCAGAAGCGGTAGGCCATCAGCCACGCCTCGTCGTGCGTGGCCAGCCAGCGCAGGCGGAAGAACAGCAGCGTCCAGCCCATCGCAATGCTGATGGTGGGAAAGAGGATGTGGAAGGTGATGTTGGCCGCGAACTGCATGCGGGCCAGGATCAGGGCGTCCATCGATGTTCCTTCAGCGCGGCAGGAAGCCGCCGACGAATTATCGGCAGCGCCGGCTTGCCAGGGAATGCGGCGCCGATTTGCCCATGTCCGTCGCCCGGGGCGGCCCGCTGCTACAGTCGCGCGCCATGGCGCAAACCCCGGCCCTGCAGGGCAAACACATCGTGCTCGGCCTGACGGGCGGCATCGCCTGCTACAAGGCGGCCGAGCTGGCGCGCGAGCTCGTGAAGGCCGGTGCCGCGGTGCAGGTGGTGATGACCGAGGCGGCCACGCGGTTCATCACCGCGACGACGATGCAGGCGCTGAGCGGCCGCCCCGTGTTCACGTCGCAATGGGACGCCAGCCACCCCAATGCGATGCCGCACATCGATCTCACGCGCAACGCCGATGCCATCGTCGTCGCGCCGGCCAGCGCCGACTTCATCGCCCGCCTGGCCCAGGGCCGCGCCGACGAGCTGCTGAGCCTGGTGTGCCTGGCCCGGCCCATCGAACGCTGCCCGCTGCTGGTGGCGCCGGCGATGAACCGCGAGATGTGGGCGCACCCGGCGACGCTGCGCAACGTGGCGCAGATCGCGGCCGACGGCGCCACCGTGCTCGGCCCGGCGGCCGGCGAGCAGGCCTGCGGCGAGGTCGGCGACGGCCGCATGCTCGAAGCCGCCGAGCTCTGCGACGCGCTCGTCGCCTTCTTCCAGCCCAAGCTGCTGGCCGGCCGTTCGGTGCTCGTCACCGCCGGCCCCACCTTCGAGGCCATCGACCCGGTGCGCGGCATCACCAACCATTCCAGCGGCAAGATGGGTTTCGCGGTGGCGCGCGCCGCCGCCGAGGCCGGCGCGCGCGTGACGCTGGTGGCCGGCCCGGTGCAGCTGGCCACGCCGCAGGGCGTGCGCCGCATCGACGTGCAGAGTGCGGCGCAGATGCTGGCCGCCGTGCTGCCCGAGGCGCCGCGGCACGACATCTTCGTCGCCACCGCCGCGGTCGCCGACTGGCGCCCGCAGCAGGCCACCGTGGCCAAGATCAAGAAGGACGGCAGCGGCCGCGTGCCGGCGCTGGCGCTGGCCGAGAACGACGACATCCTGGCCACCGTGGCCCGCCTGCCCGCCGCCGAACGGCCCTGGTGCGTGGGCTTCGCCGCCGAGAGCGAAGACCTCGCGCGCCATGCGCGCGAGAAGCGGGCGAGGAAGGGCGTGCCGCTGATCGTCGGCAACCTCGGCCCCGCCACCTTCGGCCGCGACGACAACACGCTGCTGCTCGTCGACGCCGAGGGCGAACGCGAGCTGCCGCGGGCCGACAAGCTGACGCTGGCCCGCGCGCTGGTGGCCGAGATCGCGGCGCGCGTGCCGAAGAGGCCTGGATGACGACGATCGCGGTGCGCGTGCTCGACGAGCGCATGGCGGCGCAGCTGCCGGCCTATGCCACGCCGGGCAGCGCCGGGCTGGACCTGCGCGCCTGCCTCGACGCGCCGCTGCATCTCGAACCCGGCCAGGCGGCGCTGATCCCCACCGGCCTGGCCATCCACATCGGCGACCCCGGCCTGGCGGCGATGCTGCTGCCGCGCTCGGGCCTGGGCCACAAGCACGGCATCGTGCTGGGCAACCTGGTCGGCCTCATCGACAGCGACTACCAGGGCCCGCTGATGGTGAGCTGCTGGAACCGCGGCAGCACCGCCTACACGGTGCAGCCGCTGGAGCGCATCGCGCAGATGGTCATCGTGCCCGTGGTGCAGGCGCACTTCGAGCGCGTCGAGAGCTTCGACGGTTCGGCCCGCGGCGACGGCGGCTTCGGCTCCACCGGTCGCGGCTGAAGGCCGGCGCGATGTCGGACGAGAACCAGGTCGTCGTCCCGCCGTCCTTCATTGCCCTCTTCCTGCCGCCGGGGCGCAGCAAGCCGACGCAGCCGCGCGAGCACATCGCCCGGCGCCACGAGCTGTGCGAGGACATGGCCTGCATGCTGGTGGACACCGCGCGCGACAAGCTGTGGGAACTGGGCATCACCGAAGCCGATGTGCTGCAGCGCATCCACCGCGGCCTGTGCGGCGGCGCGGCCGGCCTGGACGATGCCGAGGCGGGCTGGGTCACGCACCGGCTGGCCGAGATCCTCGAATGGCCGGACCCCGACCTGGCGCCCCCGTGAAGCTTCAGTGCAAGGTCGAACGGCCAGGCACCGCGGTGCCACTGCCCATCACCGTCACCGGCGTGCCGCTGACGCTGCGCGCCTCGCGCTCTTCATCGCTGGCCGCGCGCACGGCGCGCACTTTCAGGTCCAACCGCAGCGACATGCCGGCCAGCGGGTGGTTGGCGTCGAGCACGACGTGCGAGGGATAGATCTCGGTGACGATGTAGATGGCGTCGGCGGGCATGTCGGTGCTGGCATGGCCGGCGGGCAGGCCCTCGAAGGCCATGCCGGTTTCCAGGTGCTCGGGGAAGAGCTTGCGGTCCTCGAAGCACACCAGCTCGGCGCGGTAGTCGCCGAAGGCCTGCTCGGGTTCCAGGTGCAGCTGCAGCTCGGCGCCCTGCGCGTGGCCGGCCAGCGCCTCCTCGACCTTGGCCAGCAGGTCGTCGCCGCCGTAGAAGAACTCCACCGGCTCGGCCAGTTCGTCGATGGGACGGTTCTGGCCGTCGGTGAGCGTCCACGTCAGGCTGACGACGCAAGGGGCTGAAATTTCCATCCGGGAATGATGGCACAGGGGCTGCGCCGGGCCTGCGGCGCGTGGTCCAGAATGAGGCCATGGAGCTGAACCTGCCGACACCGCTGATCGGGGGCCTGTCGCCTGCCACCTTCATGCGCCGGCATTGGCAGAAGCAGCCGCTGCTGGTGCGCCAGGCCTGGCCCGGCGTGGTGCCGCCGCTGGCGCGGGCGGCGCTGTTCGCGCTGGCGGCGCAGGACGCGGTCGAGTCGCGCCTGGTGGTGCGCAACGCCGACGCCTGGCGCGTGCGCCC
>CAIWPS010000592.1 GCA_903914615.1 uncultured beta proteobacterium
CCGGTGGTCGTGAACGGCGGCATCCTCGACATCGCCACGTCCGTCGACTCCGTGGCCTCGGTCTCGCTGCAGTCCGGCAGCATCACCGGCACCACCGGCGTGCTCACCAGCACCGCCAACGTCGATGCGCAGGCCGGCACCATCAGCGCCATCCTGGGCGGCGCCGCCGGCCTCACCAAGACCACCGCCGGCAGCGTCACGCTCAGCGGCGCCAACACCTACACCGGGGCCACCACCGTCAACCTCGGCACCTTGACGCTGGGCGCGAACAACGCGCTGAGCGGCGGCGTGGTCGTGGCCGGCGGCACGCTCGACATCAACTCGCGCAACGAGACCGTGGCCTCGGTCTCGCTGCAGTCCGGAAGCATCACCGGCACCACCGGCGTGCTCACCAGCAGCGCCGACGTCGATGCCCAGAGCGGCAGCATCACGGCGATCCTGGGCGGCGCGGCCGGCCTCACCAAGACCACGGCCGGCAGCGTCACCCTCAGCGGCGCCAACACCTACACCGGCACCACCACCGTCAGCGGCGGCACGCTGGCCCTGGGCGCCAGCAACGTTCTGGCCAACGGCAGCGCGCTGGTCGTCAGCGGCGGCACCTTCGACATCAATTCGCGCAGCGACACCGTGGCCTCGGTGTCGCTGCAGTCGGGCAGCATCACCGGCACCACCGGCGTGCTCACCAGCACCGCGGCCGTCGACGCCCGCAGCGGCACCCTCGGTGCCATCCTGGGCGGCGCCGCCGGCCTCGTCAAGACCACCGCCGGCAACGTCACCCTCGGCGGCGCCAACACCTACACCGGCGCCACCACCGTCAGCGCCGGCACGCTCACCGCCGCCAACGCCCAGGCGCTGGGCGCCTCGGTGCAGGGCACCACCGTGCAGGCCGGCGCGACGCTGGAGATCAACAACGTCAACATCGGCAACCAGGCGCTCAGCGTGGCGGGCAGCGGCGTCGGCGGCAATGGCGCCCTGGTCGGCACCGGCGCGAACGCCGCCGCCGGCGGCGCCGTGACGCTGGCCGCCAACACCACGCTCGGCGGCACCGGCACGCTGGCGCTGGGCGGCGCCATCGGCGGCAACTTCGGCCTCGCGTACGCCGGCAGCGGCACGCTCAGGCTGAATGCCGCCAGCACCTACACCGGCGGCACGACGGTCGGCAGCGGCACGCTGTCGCTGGGGACGGACAACGCCCTGCCGGTCGCCGGCGGCGTCGTCGTCAGCGGCGGCACGCTGGACATCAACAGCCACAACCAGGCCGTCGCCACGCTGTCGCTGCAAGCGGGCGGCCTCGCCGGCACGACCGGCGTGCTCACCAGCGCCGCGAATGTCGATGCGCAGGCCGGCACCATCGGCGCCATCCTGGGCGGCGCCGCGGGGCTGACCAAGACCACCGCCGGCACCATCACGCTCAGCGTCGCCAGCACCTACACCGGTCCGACGTCGCTGCTGCAGGGCACGCTGGCCCTGGGTGCCGACAACGTGCTGCCCAGCGGACTGACGCTGGTCGCCGGCACGACGCTGGACGTCAACACCCACAACGACACCCTGGCGTCGCTGTCGCTGCAGGGCGGCAGCATCACCGGCACCACCGGCGTGCTCACCAGCACCGCCAATGTCGATGCGCAGGCCGGCACCATCAGCGCCATCCTGGGCGGCGCGGCCGGACTCACCAAGACCACCGCAGGCAGCGTCACCCTCAGCGGCGCCAACACCTACACCGGCACCACCACCGTCAGCGCCGGCACGCTGGCGCTGGGCGCCAGCAACGTGCTGGCCAATGCCGGCGCGCTGGTCGTGGCCGGCGGCACCTTCGACATCAATACACGCAGCGACACCGTGGCCTCGGTCTCGCTGCAGTCCGGCAGCATCACCGGCACCACCGGCGTGCTCAGCAGCACCGCCAACGTCGATGCGCAGGCCGGCACCATCAGCGCCATCCTGGGCGGCGCCGCGGGCCTCACCAAGAGCACGGCCGGCAGCGTCACGCTCAGCGGCGCCAACACCTACAGC
>CAIWPS010000593.1 GCA_903914615.1 uncultured beta proteobacterium
CCCCGCCCGGCGCGGCCACGGCCAGGGGCACCGGCGCCGCGGCAGGCCGCGAGGCCGGCGCCGGCCGCGACGAGCGTGCCGATGTGGGCATTTCGAGCGCCCTGCGGGGTAGCATGGCCGTGCAAAGATCGGTGCTGTCGCCGCCGTCGCGCGGCAGTGCGAGACAGGCCGACCTTGACAGCCCGGGCCGCGTCGAAGACGCCCCGGCCGGCACGGACGGCAGCGCCCCGGTGGCGCTGGCCGCAGCCGCCGCCACGCCGCCGCCCGCCCATGAGGACATCCGCCTGAGCCCGACCCAGACCCCCTACGTGCAAGCCTGGCTGAAAACCAGCGCCACCCGCCGATGAACCCTGCCGCCGCCGCCACCGACAGCGACTTCGCCGACGCCCACCGCCGCCTGCAGGAACTGAGCGCGCTGCTGGGAGGCGTCATCGTCGGCCAGGGCGAACTCGTGACCCACCTCGTCACTGCCGTCTTCGCCGGCGGCCATGTGCTGGTCGAAGGCCTGCCCGGCCTGGGCAAGACCCACCTCGCGAAGGCCCTGGCCGCGGCGCTGGGGCTGCACTGGGCGCGCGTGCAGTGCACGCCCGACCTGATGCCCGCCGACGTCACCGGCGCCGAGGTCTACACCACCGCCGCCGGTGGCGCTTCCAGCTTCGCCTTCCGCCCCGGCCCGGTGTTCGCGCAGATGGTGCTGGTGGACGAGATCAACCGCGCCACGCCGCGCACCCAGGCGGCGCTGCTGGAGGCGATGCAGGAACGCCAGGTCACCCACGCCGGCACCACCCACCCGCTGCCGCAGCCCTTCTGCGTGCTGGCGACGCAGAACCCGATCGAGCTCGAAGGCACCTACCCCTTGCCCGAGGCGCAGCTCGACCGCTTCATGTTCAAGCTCACCGTGCCCTTCCCCGGCCGCGCCTCGCTGCGCGGCCTGCTCGAGGTGTCGCTGGACGCCGAGCCCTCGGACACCCTGCAGCCCATCGCCGGCGCGGCCGACGTGCTGCAGATCACCGCGCTGTGCCGCAGCGTGCTGCTGGGCGAACGCTGCAAGGACGCCGCGGTCGACCTGGTGCTGGCCACGCAACCGCAGGCCGACGCGCCGGCGGCCGACCCGCGCCGCCACATCCGCTACGGCGCCAGCCCGCGCGCGCTGCAGGCGCTGGTGCGCGCGGCGCGCGTGCGCGCGCTGATGGCCGGGCGCGCGCATGTCGACGTCGCCGACCTCGAGGCCGTGGCGCTGCCGGTGCTGCGCCACCGCATCCTGCTGCGGCTGGAAAGCGAACTCGACGGCCAGGAAGCCGACGCCACGCTGGCGACGGTGATCGCGGCATGGCGGCACCGGCTCTGACTTCGGCGACGCTGCCCGGCCAGGCCGAGCTGCAGAACTTCGCCCACGCCGCCGCGCAACTGCTGGTCGAACGCCGCCTGCGCAGCGCCGGCGCGCGCACGGTGGCGCGCCGCGCCGGCGTCGGCATCCAGCACCTCGACCACCGGGACTACGCCCCCGGCGACGAGGTGCGCCACATCGACTGGCGCCAGACCGCCCGCAGCCGCCGCCCCATCGTGCGCCGCTTCGAGTCCGAGACCGCGGCCGACTGGACGCTGCTGGTCGATGCCAGTTCGTCGATGGCGGTGGCCGGCGCGGCGAAGTGGCAGGCCGCGGTCTCGATGGCCGCGGCGCTGAGCTACGCGCTGCTGCAGATGGGCCACCGCGTCGGCCTGCTGGCCTTTGGCGCGCGCGTGCTGGCGCAGTGCCCGCGCGGCCGCGGGCCGCAGCACTACGCCGCGATCGCGCGGCTGTTGCAGGGCCTGCGGCCGGCCGCGGGCGGCGAGGGCTCGGAACCGGGCGTCTGCGCGCGCCACCTGCACGGCGCGGCCTCGGTGTTCACGATCAGCGACTTCCTCGCCGCCGGCGAGATGCGCCGCGACCTCGGCGTGCTGCAGCAGCGCTGCGGCGCGCTGCACGCGGTGCAGCTGCGCGACGCCGCCGATACCCGCCTGGCGCTTGCGGGTTCGGGTGCGGGTGCGAACGCAGGTGCAGGCGAGGTCGAGCTGTTCGACGTCGAGACCGGCGCCCACCTGGCCGCCCAGGCCTCCGCCGGCGCCAGCGAACACGCCGCCGCCGCGCGCGCGGCGATGACGCAGCGGCTGCGCGGCCACTGCGCCCGCAGCGGCGTGGCCTTCACCGACTGGGACATCGCGCAGCCCTGGCAGCAGGCGCTGCTGCAGCACCTGCTGCGCGCGCGCTCGCTTTGCTGAGCCTCTTCGCTGCGCCGTGGTGGCTGCTGGGCCTGCCGGGCCTGCCGCTGCTGCGCTGGCTGCACCGGGGCGGGCCGCACCGGCGCGCGCTCGCCCTCAGCCACCTCGGGCTGTGGCGGGGTGCGGCCGCG
>CAIWPS010000594.1 GCA_903914615.1 uncultured beta proteobacterium
CGAGCGCGGCGGCTGCACGCGCATGCTGCGCACGAGTTGCGGCCGGGCATCGAGTTCGGCCTCGTCGATGTGGCGCAGGCGCACCGGCGCGGCCGCGGCGACGAGGCGGGCGATGCCGGCCGTCAGCGCCTCCTTGTCCAGCGGCCCGGTCATGTGGAAGTCCAGCCGCGCGTAGCCGGCGGTGATGGAGCAGCCGTCCACCGGGTGCGGCACCAGCGCGCACAGCAGGTGGGTGGCGGTGTGGAAGCGGCGGTGGGCCTGGCGGCGCGCGGCGTCGATGCGCGCCACCACGGGCGTGCCGGGCACGAAGGCGCCGAGCTCGGCACCGGGCGCCGGCACATGGGCGATGGCGCCCTCGCGCGTGGGGTGCTTGCGCGCGTCGGCCACCGCCAGCACGGCGCCGCCCAGGGTCGCCAGCGTGCCGCTGTCGCCGGCCGGGCCGCCGCCCTGGGGGTAGAACACGGTGCGGTCGAGCACGACGCCGGCCTCGTCGACGGCCACCACCGTGGCGGTGCACTCGAACAGGGTCGCGTCGTCGCGGAACAGGGCTTCAGTCATGGCCCGATTCCAGCACGACATCGCCGCGCCGCGTGGCCAGCGTGGCGCGCAGCGCGATGCCGGGCGAGGCCTGCACGGCGACGGCGCGCAGGCGCAGCACGTCGCGCGCCGGCGCAGGCACGCCGTGCAGCACCAGCGAGCGCAGCCCCACGCCCGACGCCGGCAGCGCGGCCGCCGGGTGCGGCCCTTGCCACTGGATGAGGCTGGGCAGCGCACCGCCGCAGTCCGGCCGGCCGTCTTCGGTGACCAGGATCTGCCAGGCCAGGCGGCCCTGCGGCGTGTCGCGGCTGGCCGCCACCGGCTCGCCGGGACGCAGTCCGACGCTGATCAGGCCCCAGCGGTGCATGTCGATCATCGTCGAGCGGGCGACGACGTGGACGAGCCGCGGCCCGCGGGCCGCCAGCGCCGCCTGCAGGGCCTCGTCGTCCAGGCCGAACCAGCGCGGCCGACCCGGCGGCGGCGCCGCGGGGTCGATGGCGATGATCTCCAGGTAGGCGTCGGGGTAGGTGTCGGTGGCCAGGGTGAGCAGCCGGTTGTGGGTGCCCATCAGCGGGTGGCGGCCGCCGGGGGCGGGCGTCACGCCCAGGGCCGCCTCGCACCACGCCACACCCTGCGCCAGCGTGGCGGCGGCGACGACGAGGTGGTCGACGAAGGTGTTCACAGGTCGACGGTGCCTTCGATGCAGCCGGCCACGTCGCCGCCGACCCACACCGTGTCGCCCAGCTGCTCGACATGCACACGCCCGGCGCGCCCCAGGGCCGCGCCCTGCGCCGCGACGTAGCGGGTCGGCGCCAGCCCGGCGCCGATGAGCCATTGCGCCAGGCCGGCGTTGAGGCTGCCGGTGACCGGGTCCTCGGGCACGCCCAGGCCGGGCACGAAGGCACGCACCTCGAACAGCGTGTCCTGCCCCGCGGGCTGCGCACCGACCACGCCCAGCTTCAGGCCGTTCATCTTCGCCCAGTCGGGCCGGACCGCCAGCACCTGCGCCGCCGACCGCAGCATCACCGCGCACCAGCCCGGGCCGTTGTCCACCCACTGGTGCTGAAGGATGTCGTCCGGCAACACGCCCAGCACGGCGGCGATGCGCTCGCGCAGCGCTGCTTCCAGAGGACCGCTGCGGCGCAGCGGTGGCGCCGCGAAGGCCAGCCGCGCGCCACGGCGCCGCACACGCACGAGACCGACGCCGCATTCCTGCACCACCACGTCGCCCTGCCGCGGCACGCCGCCGGCCGCCAGCCAGGCGTGGCAGCTGCCCAGCGTCGGGTGGCCGGCGAAGGGCAGTTCGCCGCCCGGGGTGAAGATGCGCACGCGGTAGTCGGCCCCGGCGTCCGTCGGCGGCAGCAGGAAGGTGGTCTCCGAGAGGTTGGTCCAGCGCGCGAAGTCGGCCATGGTGGCCTCGGTGAGGCCGGCGGCGTCGTGAACGACGGCCAGCGGGTTGCCGCGCAGCGGCACGGCGGTGAAGACGTCGATCTGGTGGAAGCGGCGCAGGGCCATCGTCGACTCCTTCAGGCGGCGGCCAGGACGCGGCCGAGGGCGGCCACGCCGTCCTCTATCTTCTCAGGCGTGGCGGTGACGAAGCTCAGGCGCAGCGTATGCGCCTGCGCGGCGTGGGGGTAGAAGGCCGCGCCGGGCACGTAGGCGACGCCAGCGGCGACGGCCTGCGGCAGCAGGGCCGTGGCGTCCAGGTGGGCCGGCAGCTCGACCCAGAAGAACATGCCACCGGCAGGCCGCTGCCAGCGGCAGCCCGGCGGCAGGTGGCGCGAGAGCGCCGCCTGCATGGCATCGCGCCGGTGCCGGTAGGCGTCGCGCAGGGTGGGCAGGTGGCGGGCCAGGAAGCCGTCCTTCACGACCTCGTGGACGATGCGCTGGTTGAAGCCCGGGGTGTGCAGGTCGGCCGCCTGCTTGGCCTGCAGCAGCTTGGGGAACAGCGCCCGCGGCGCCACCACGTAGCCCAGCCGCAGGCCCGGCGCCAGCACCTTCGAGAACGACCCGAGGTAGATGGCGCCGTCGCCCGCCGCGGCGGCCAGCGGCGGCGGCGGCGGGGTCTCGAACCAGAGCTCGCCGTAGGGGTTGTCCTCGACGATCGGCAGGCCCTGCGCTGCGGCCTGCTGCACGAGTTCGGCGCGCCGCGCGGCGGGGATGCAGCGGCCGCTCGGGTTCTGGAAGTTCGGCAGCAGGTAGACGAAGCGCGCGCCGCGCGCCGCGGCCAGGGCCTCGGGGCGCGGGCCCTGGTCGTCGCCCTCGATGGCCAGGAACTCGGGCTCGTAGGCGTTGAAGGCCTGCAGCGCGCCGAGGTAGGTGGGCGACTCCACCGCGACGCCGCTGCCGGGGTCGACGAGCACCTTGCCCACGAGGTCCAGGCCCTGCTGCGAGCCGGTGGTGATGAGCACCTGGCCCGCGTCCACGCGCAGGCCCTGGGCGGCGAGCTCGGCCGCCACCCAGTCGCGCAGCGGGCCGTGGCCTTCGCTGGCGGCGTACTGCAGTGCCTCGCGCGGCGTGTCGCGCAGCACGCGTGCGGTGGCCTCGCGCACGGCCTCGACCGGAAAGGCATCGGCGGCGGGCAGGCCACCGGCCAGCGAGATGACGCCGGGCCGCTCGGTGAGCTTGAGGATCTCGCGGATGGCCGAGGGTTCGAGCCGTGCCGCGCGGCGGGCGAGGGTCCAGTGCATGGCGCTTCCTTTCGTGGCGGGTTAGGGGCCGCGGATCAGGCGGCCGCGCGCGGTTGCGGCATGCGGCGGCCGATGAAGACCACCGCCATCACCGCCAGCGCGAAGACCACGGTCACCGGCTGCAGCGTCTCGCCCAGCACCGGCACCGCGAACAGCAGCGCCAGGAAGGGCTGCAGCAGCTGCACCTGGCTCACCCGCACCACGCCACCCAGCGCCAGGCCGCGGTACCAGGCGAAGAAGCCCAGCCACATCGAGAACAGCGCCGCATAGCCCAGCCCCAGCCAGGCCGAGGCGCGCACCGTCGCCTGCGGCCACAGCCACAGCGCGGCCGGCAGCGTCAAGGGCAGCGCGGCGACGAGGATCCAGCAGATGACCTGCTGCGCCGGCATCGCCGTCGCGACCTGGGCACCGGCGACGTAGGCGATCGAGGTCGAGACCACCGCCAGCAGCAGCAGGCCGTCGGCGGCCGAAAGGCGCCCGCTGCCCTGCCAGGCGGCAAAGCCCAGCACCAGCGCGCAGCCCAGCAGCGCACAGATCCAGAAGCCGCGGCCATGGCGCTGCCGCAGCACCAGCGCGCCCACCGCCGCCGTGCCCAG
>CAIWPS010000595.1 GCA_903914615.1 uncultured beta proteobacterium
CGCATCAGCCGCCAGCACCTGCAGGAGTTCGGCTACGAGCCCGACGCGCCGACGCTGGCCGAGAAGATGGAGATCCCCGAGGACAAGATCCGCAAGATCATGAAGATCGCGAAAGAGCCGATCAGCATGGAAACGCCGATCGGCGACGATGACGACAGCCACCTCGGCGACTTCATCGAGGACACCAACAACGTGGCCCCGGTCGACGCGGCGATGCCGGCCGGCCTGCGCGACGTGGTGAAGGACATCCTCGACAGCCTGACCCCGCGCGAAGCCAAGGTGCTGCGCATGCGCTTCGGCATCGAGATGAGCACCGACCACACGCTGGAAGAGGTGGGCAAGCAGTTCGACGTCACGCGCGAACGCATCCGCCAGATCGAGGCCAAGGCCATCCGCAAGCTCAAGCACCCGAGCCGTTCGGACAAGCTGCGGACCTACCTGGATAACCTCTGACATGAGGGTCCCGGCCTCCCCTTCGCCGGGTCGGTCGAGGATGCCGCAACTACACTTGCGCAGGCCATGACCCGGATCTCCGACCGCACCGTCCTGTTTGCCGACCTGCGCGGCAGCACGGCGCTGTTCGAGACCCTGGGCAATGCCGAAGCCACGTCGGTGGTGACGCACTGCGTGAACGCGCTCGCCGGCCCCGTGAAGGACCAGGCCGGCCAGGTCGTCAAGACCCTGGGCGACGGCCTGATGGCAGTCTTCGACGAGGCCGAGTCCGCGGTCCAGGCCTCCATCCAGATGCACGACCTGCTCGAAGTCATGGTCTCGCGCGGCAGCGAGCGCGGCGCCTCCTCGGGCCTGCGCGGCCTGCGCCTGCAGCTGGGCCTGGCGCGCGGCGAAGTGGTGGAGATGGCCGGCGACTGCTTCGGCGACGCCGTCAACGTCGCCGCGCGGCTGCTCGACCATGCTGGCGACAACGAGACCCTGGTCACCGTGGACGTGCTGCAGGGCCTGCTGCCCGAGATGCAGCAGCGCTTCCGCAGCCTGGACCGGCTGGTGCTGCGCGGCCGCGTCGAGCCGGTGCAGGTGCATGTGATGGGCGGGCGCCGCAGTGCCGGCGCCGAGATGGCGGCGACCCAGTTCGGCGACGTCGCCACGGTGCAGGAGCCCGACGGCCTACGCCTGATGTGGGGCGGCCAGCACCGCGTCTTCGCCAACCTGCAGATGCCGGTGGTGCTGGGGCGCAGCCCGCAGGCCGCGTTCTGCGTCGACGACTCGCGCGTCAGCCGCTCGCATGCGCGGCTGGACTGGCACAGCGGCAGCTTCCAGCTCACCGACCTCAGCTACAACGGCACCTACGTGCGCTTCAACGACGGCGAGATCGTCAGCCTGCGCCGCGGCGCCTGCACGCTGCACGGCAGCGGCAGCATCGGCCTGGGCGGCTCGCCCGCCGACCCGGCCTCGGCCTGCGTCAGCTTCGACGTCCTGCGCTTTGCCGACACCCAGCCCCAGCCTTTCCTGCCCCTGCCCTGACGTCATGAGGGTGCTGTACATCGATGACGACCGCATCAACACCCTGCTGTTCGTCGAGACCTGCCGCCTTGCCGGCGATGTCGAGGTCGAGACCGCGTTCAGCGGCGCCGAAGCCCAGGAACTGGCGCGGCGCTGGACGCCCGATCTGCTGGTGATCGACCTCCACCTGCCTGACACCACGGGCTACGCATTGCTCCCCGCCCTGCGCCGGCTGCTGGGCGCCCCGGCGCTGCCGGCCTACCTGTGCACCGCCGACGATGCCGCACAGGTCGCCGAAACCGCCCGCGAGGCCGGCTTCGACGGCTGCTGGACCAAGCCGGTGGTACTGCAGCAGGTGCTGCAGGAACTGGCGCGGCGGCGCGGCGGCAGCGCCCGATGAGCTACCGCCCCGAACCGCCCTTCCAGCATGGCCAGCAGGCGCGCACCGCAGTGCTGCTCGTCAACCTGGGCACGCCCGACGAGCCCACGGCGCCGGCGCTGCGGCGCTACCTGGCCGAGTTCCTCGCCGACCCGCGCGTGGTCGAGATTCCGCGCCTGGTGTGGTGGCCCATCCTGCACGGCATCATCCTGCGCACGCGGCCGGCCAAGTCGGCGGCCAAGTACGCCAGCGTCTGGATGGAGGGCGGCTCGCCGCTGGCGGTGTGGACCGAGCGCCAGGCGCTGGCCCTGGCAGGCAGGCTCGATGTCGCCGGCCACGACCTGCGCGTGCGCCACGCCATGCGCTACGGCAACCCCGGCGTGCCCGCGGTGCTGGACGAGCTGCGCGCCGAAGGGGCCACGCGCGTGCTGGTGCTGCCGCTGTACCCGCAGTACGCCGCCGCCACCACGGCCAGCGTGGCCGACAGCGTGATGCAGTGGGCGCTGCGCACGCGCCGCGTACCCGAGCTGCGCTTCGTCGGCGAATACCACGACGACGCCGGCTACATCGACGCCCTGGCGCGCCGGCTCGAAACGCACTGGCAGGCCCACGGCCGCGGCGAGCGCCTGGTGCTGAGCTTCCATGGCGTGCCGCACCGTTCGCTGATGCTCGGCGACCCCTACCACTGCCAGTGCCTGAAGACGGCGCGCCTGCTTGGCGAACGGCTGGGGCTGGCGGCGGGGCAGATGCTGGTCACGTTCCAGAGCCGCTTCGGCAAGGCGCGCTGGCTCGAACCCTACACCGAGCCGACGCTGCGAACGCTGGCCGAACAGGGCGTGAAGACGGTGGACGTGATGTGCCCGGGCTTCGTCGCCGACTGCCTGGAAACGCTGGAGGAGATCGCCCAGGAAGCGCGTGCCGCCTTCCTCGAGGCCGGCGGCAGCGATTTCCGCTACGTGCCCTGCCTGAACGACGACGAGGCCTGGATCGCCGCCCTCGCCGCGCTGGCCGAACGCCATCTGCAGGGCTGGCCGACGGGTGCCGACGCGGCCGCACCGGCGCGCCAGGCCCAGCGCACCCGCGCCCTCGCCCTGGGCGCCACCGACTGAAGAGGCCCGGCCGGCGCGACGCCGCCGGCCCGGCACCGCCGCCATGAACGACAGCCGCGTCCGCCTCGACAAATGGCTGTGGGCCGCGCGCTTCTACAAGACGCGCGGCCTGGCCGTCGACGACATCGGCCGCGGCCGCGTCAGCGTCAACGGCCTGCCCGCCAAGGCGGCGCGCGAGCTCAAGACCGGCGACCTCGTCAGCCTGCGCCAGGGGCCCGTGCAGCGCACGGTGGCCGTGCGGGGCCTGAGCCACAGCCGCGGCCCGGCGCCGGTGGCGCAGGCGCTGTACGAGGAGACGCCCGAGAGCCTGGCCGCGCGGTTGCGCGCCGCCGAGGCCCGCCGCCTGGGTGCCGAGCCGGCGCAGGCCATCGAACAGGGCCGCCCGACCAAGCGCGACCGCCGCCAGCTCGCCGACTGGCAGCGCTGGAGCGCCAGCGCCG
>CAIWPS010000596.1 GCA_903914615.1 uncultured beta proteobacterium
GACGGCAGGACGCCAGGCCCGGGCTGGTGAAAATGTACCGCGTACCACCAGTCCGGGCCTGGTGGCCTGCCGTTGGCGCTCCGCTTGAGCGAGGGGTTAGGCCTCGCGGATTTCCAGAGCAAGTGCGACATCTTCTTCAACAAAGGTGGGGAGCCGGCAATACTGGCCACTTCCTCATCCGGCAAGAAGGGGTTGCAACCATGGAGTACTGCCAACTCACCCAGGCAGAAAGATACAGCATTGCCGCGTGGCGCAGGCAGAAGTTGACCGTGGCGCAGATCGCGTTGAGGCTGGGCAGGCACCGCAGCACGATCTACCGCGAGGTCAAGCGCAACAAGACGACTTACAACGGGCACTACGGAGCCCAGAAGGCCCATAGCTACGCGACAGCCAGGCGGTGGCGTTGCCGAAGCAAACCCCAATACAGCCAACAAGAGCTGGCCAAGGTCGACGCCTTGCTCAGGCGCCGATGGAGCCCGCAGCAGATCTCGGGTCGGCAGCGCCGGGTAGGGCGGCTGAGGATCAGCGCGCAGACGATCTACCGACACATCCGACGCGACCGCAAGGCCGGCGGAGAGCTGTGGAAGTACACGCGGATCATCAGCAAGTTCGGACGCAAGCGCTACAAGAGCGTGGATTCACGCGGGGTTCTGAAGGGCAAGAGGCACATCAGCGAGCGGCCCGAGGCGGTAGACAGACGCCGGCAGGTCGGGCACTGGGAGGCCGACACCGTGATGGGAGCGGACCTCAGGCACTGCCTGCTGACGATGGTGGAGCGGGCCACAGGCTACACCGTGATCAAGAAGCTGAGCGCGCGGAACAAGGAGCAGGCGACGACGGCGCTCCTCAGGGCCTTGGCAGGGCATCGGGAGCGGATCAAGACGATCACGTTCGACAACGGCACCGAGTTCCACGACTACAAGGTGCTGGAGGAGCAGTTCGCAATCAAGTGCTACTTCGCCACGCCGTACCACTCGTGGGAGCGAGGCAGTAACGAGAATCTCAACGGGCTGATCAGGCAGTACCTTCCCAAGGGCATGTGCATGAAGTTGATTACGCAGAAAGACTGCAATGCAATAGCCCGAGAGTTAAATGAAAGGCCGAGAAAGAGATACGGCTTCCAGACGCCTGAAGAGCTATATTCTCGATCTTAAGCGGTGTCGCACTTGCTGGTTGAATTCAAGCTTCAATTATTGAACTCCCGAGCCTGGAGTCGTGCGTTTGCTTGCCGTGCGACGAGTAAAACATGAAAAGCGTGCATTCTATGACCCACCTGAAGACTTCCAGCCACCAACTGCAGCGGAGAATGTGCGAATGAAGTACTTCTACTGGACGATGAGCGTCTTGATTGTGGGCACCTTCGTTCCCTCTGTGTTCTTCCTACTCGTCTACGCCGCGACAGGGCGATTCGAACCGAAGCGCCGCGCTCAGACGTTCTGGAACGTTTCCCGCGTGTTCGCCCTCCTCGGCGCCAACATTCTTGTCTGGGGGCACGTGGTAGTTGGGCTGTGGCAAATTTGGTTCCACTGATAGGAACCAGTTACCGACCTCTTCACGAAGCTGCGCCGGTATCTCGGAAAAGTACTGAAGATTCGAGAGTGCAGCCGACGCTGGCCTTTGAAGCCTAACGTTCGAGCTAAGCGGGCGACGACGGCAGGACGCCAGGCCCGGGCTGGCGAAAATGTACCGCGTACCGCCAGACCGGGCCTGGTGGACTGCCGTTGGCGCTCCGCTTGAGCGAGGGGTTAGGCGGCACTCGCAACTACCCGAAGAAGCAACACAGCGCGTCGGTGTTTACGGTCTTGAGCGCTGACTGTAGCGTGCTGTGCAGATGGTCGGGCTCATATGCGTACCACTTCAGATTTCCACGCATCCAGTACAGGCGCCATTGCTCTTCGGTGCGGACGAACTTGACTCTCGCTACCGGTTTACGTCGAATTACTGTGTTGTCTTTCCAGTCGGGTCGAATCTCGAAGACGTCAACAGTTTGCGCATTGACTTCGTAGCCAATGTCAAGTTGTGGGCGAATGTGCTCCGGTGGGCGTCTTTGCTCAATGAAGCAGTCCAGCGCCTTGTTATTGACGGCACGCTCAAAGTCGTTAAATGCCATGGTCTTGTATTGAAAATGGTAGAGTTATACAAAGGCTTGTTTGTGCCGCCTAACGTTCGAGGTAAGCGGGCGACAACGGTGGGACGCTAGGCCCGCGAGGTGCAAGATATACCACGGCGCCTTGCGGGCCTGGCGGCCCGCCGTTGACGCTCCGCTTGACTGAGGGGTTAGGCCGCAACGGCATTTTGCTGCGGACGGTGGTGCAAGGTGCGCGCCCGGAAGAGCCAGGAACAGCTGAGATTGAGGCCGCCCGCAGCGTGCTGATGTGCATTGCGATGCTGCCGGGCGGCGCTCCTGCGCCGCTGCACGGCGGGA
>CAIWPS010000597.1 GCA_903914615.1 uncultured beta proteobacterium
AAGCGGCACGAGTGCCTCGCCGGTTGAGGCACTCCACACTTCTACGGGGACGTCTGTAGTTTTCCAGGGTATCTCCGTGAGGATTCAGCTGAATCTCCCATGGCTGGCCTTCAGGCGCCGAAGTTGTTGCACTCGACTATCGATCTGGGCGGGCTGCGTCCCAGCGAGTGGTGTAAGTCAAACCACTGCGTAGCGGCTTGCCGCGAAGCTGTGGCGACCAGCCCGTCAGGGGTGGTCATCGTGATTCCGGATAGGGTTGAGGTGCGAATACCAACCTTGATCCTTGAAGAGGAAACCACGATGACCAACGCAACTATGGCACTGGCCGAACTGGCCGAGAAGGGTGCTGATGTGGACGTGCTGCGCCAGATGGTGCAGTTCGCTGCCCAGCGACTGATGGAGATGGAGGCCGAGACGCTGTGCGACGCCGGCTACGACGAGAAGAACCCCGAGCGCATCAACAGCCGCAACGGCTACCGTGATCGCGCCTGGGAAACCCGATCTGGCACCGTCGAGCTGCGCGTGCCCAAGCTTCGCCAGGGCAGCTACTACCCGGCCTTCCTGGAGCCCCGGCGCACGGCGGAGAAAGCCCTGGCTGCCGTGATCCAGGAGGCCTACGTGCACGGGGTGTCCACTCGCTCGGTGGACGATCTGGTCAAGGCCATGGGCATGAGCGGCGTGTCCAAGAGCCAGGTCTCACGGCTGTGCGCCGAGCTCGATGAACGGGTGGGCAAGTTCCTCAACCGGCCCATCGAAGGCGACTGGCCTTACCTGTGGATAGACGCCACCTACGTCAAGACCCGCGAGGCCGGCTCCATCGTGAGCGTGGCGATGATAGTGGCTGTGGCAGTCAACACGGATGGCCAGCGCCAGGTCATCGGCATGAAGGTCGGCCCCAGCGAAGCCGAGACGTTCTGGACGGAATTCCTGCGCAGCCTGATGCGCCGCGGCCTGCGTGGCGTCAAGCTGGTGATCTCCGACGCCCATGAAGGTCTGAAGGCTGCAGCGGCCAAGGTGCTCAAGGCAACCTGGCAGCGCTGCCGGGTGCACTTCATGCGCAACGCGCTGGCGCACGCCAACAAGACGCAGCGCCGAATGGTCAGCGCAGCCATCGCCACGGCCTTCGCCCAGGAGACCGCCAAGGCTGCGCACGAGCAATGGCGCGTGGTGGCCGATCAGTTCCGAGCCTCGATGCTCAAACTGTCCAAGTTGATGGATGGGGCCGAGCATGAAGTGCTGTCGTACATGGAATTCCCCCGCGCGCACTGGCTGCAGATCCACAGCACCAACCCGCTGGAGCGACTGAACGCCGAGATCAAACGTCGCACCAACGTCGTGGGCATCTTCCCCAACGACGCGGCCATCACGCGCCTGGTCGGCGCCATGCTGCTGGAGCAGAACGACGAGTGGAGCCTGAACCGGCGATACATGCAGCTTGAAGGCCTGCAAAGCCTCAGCGATACTGCCGTTGCTCGAGTTCCAGCCGTTCAGCGCTGAAGCCGAGCGCCGTGTACTTCAGCCCTCTCCGGGCTCACAGAGTTACACCACTCCACGGGACGCTCATCTGGCCGCCTGACAAGGGGGCTAAGGACTATGGAATTCAGGGGCAAGGTCACTTTCGGCTTGTACTACCTCTTTCCCGACGGTAGTACAGGCCAGCCGAG
>CAIWPS010000598.1 GCA_903914615.1 uncultured beta proteobacterium
CCGCGATGTCGCCGTGGCCGGCCGCTACGTCGAGTACTTCGTCGACGAGAACTGGGTCGAGCACCAGCGACGGCTGGAACGCTTCACCGCCTTCGACGCCGAACTGCGCGACCTGCGCCTGGCCTTCCACCTCGGCGCCGAGCCGCCGCTGCTGCGCCGCTACGTCGCCGACAGCGCCGCCGGCCCCGTGGGTCTGCCCCCCTGAGTTCGCCGCCCATCACAATCCACCATCCACGCCACGCCGACGCCCATGCACCCCTTCGACTGGAACACCGGCTACGCCAGCCGCCGCTCGCCCATATTCGCCCGCAACATCGTCTCCACCTCGCACCCGCTGGCCGCGCAGGCCGGCCTGCGCATGCTGCAGGCGGGCGGCAATGCCGTGGACGCCGCGATCGCGGCAGCGGCGGCGATGACCATCGTCGAGCCCTGCAGCAACGGCCTGGGCTCCGACGCCTTCTGCATCCTCTGGGACGGCCACGAGTTGCAGGGCCTGAACGCCAGCGGCTGCGCGCCGCAGGCCTGGACGCCCGGCTACTTCAAGGCCAAGTACGGCGCCGACGTGCGCACGCCGCCCAAGCGCGGCTGGGACTCGGTGACCGTGCCCGGCGCGGTGGCCGGCTGGGTGGCGCTGCACGAGCGCTACGGCCGCCTGCCCTTCGCCGACCTGCTGGCGCCGGCCATCGACATCGCCGAGCGCGGCTACGCGGTGCCGGTGATCGTGCAGCAGAAGTGGCACAACGCCGCGGCGCTGCCCGAGATCACCTCGCAGCCGGGCTGGGCCCAGGCCTTCATGCCGCACGGCCGCGCACCGGCGGTCGGCGAGCGCTTCTGCTTCCCCGAGGCCGCGCGCACCCTGCGCCTGATCGCGCTGACCACGGGCGAGGCCTTCTACGCCGGCGAGGTCGCCGCCGCCGCCGAGGCCCATGCCCGCGCCCATGGCGGCAGCATGACGGCGGCCGACTTCGCGGCCTACCGGCCCGAGTGGATCAAGCCGATCGCGCGCGACTACCGCGGCCACACGCTGCACGAGATCCCGCCCAACGGGCAGGGCATCGCGGCGCTGATCGCCCTGGGCATCCTCGACCAGTTCGACCTCGCGGCGCTGCCGGTCGATGGCACGGCCTCGCAGCATCTGCAGGTCGAGGCGATGAAGCTGGCCTTCGCCGATGTCTACCGCTACGTCGCCGAGCCGAAGTCGATGCGCCTGACGCCGGCGCAGATGCTCGACCCAGCCTACCTGGCCGAGCGCGCGAAGCTCATCGACCCGCGGCGCGCCCAGGACTTCGGCCCCGGCCATGCGCCCAAGGGCGGCACGATCTACCTCACGGCCGCAGACGAGCGCGGCATGATGGTCAGCTTCATCCAGAGCAACTACATGGGCTTCGGCTCGGGCATCGTGGTGCCGGGCTACGGCCTGAGCCTGCAGAACCGCGGCCACGGCTTCACGCTGAACCCGGACAGCGACAACCTCGTCGGCCCCGGCAAGCGCCCCTTCCACACCATCATCCCGGCCTTCCTGACGAAGGACGGCAAGCCGGTGATGAGCTTTGGCGTCATGGGCGGCGACATGCAGCCGCAGGGCCACCTGCAGACCGTCGTGCGCATGCTGGACTACCACCAGCAGCCGCAGGCCGCCTGCGACGCGCCGCGCTGGCGCTGGAACGCCGGCACGCTGAACACCGAGGACGGCATGCCCGCCGACACCGTGGCCGGCCTGCGCGCGCTGGGCCACAGGGTCGAGGACTTCAGCGACAGCTACCAGGACTTCGGTGCCGGCCAGTTCATCTGGCGCCTGGGCGACCCGGCCGTGGAGGGCTACGCCGCCGCCAGCGACCCGCGTCGCGACGGCCAGGCAGCGGGCTGCTGACGCCGGCCGGGGTGGGTGCGCAGACGCCGTCGGCGCGACGCGGGCTGGCGCTGGCGGCGGCGGGGGCGATCGGTTTCTCGGGCAAGGCCATCATCGCCAAGCTGGCCTACCGCCATGGCGTCGACGCGGTGACGCTGGTGATGTACCGCATGCTGTTCGCGCTGCCGCTGTTCCTGGCGCTGGCCTGGTGGTCGGGCCGGGGCAGGGCGCCGCTGGCGCGGCGCGACCTCGCCGTCGTCACCGGGCTGGGTTTCTGCGGCTACTACCTGGCCAGCACGCTGGACTTCGCCGGCCTGCAGTACACCAGTGCCAGCCTGGAGCGGCTGATCCTGTACCTCAACCCGACGCTGGTGCTGGGCCTGGGGATGCTGCTGCACGGCCACCGTCCGCAGCCGCGTCAGTTTGCGGCGCTGGCGCTGTCGTACGCCGGGGTGCTGCTGGTCTTCGGCCACGAGCTCGACTTCAGCGGCCGCAACGCGGCGCTCGGTGCGGCGCTGGTGTTCGGCAGCGCCGTCAGCTACGCCGTCTACCTGCTCTACAGCGGCCGC
This sequence comes from uncultured beta proteobacterium, assembly GCA_903914615.1. Taxonomy (GTDB): domain Bacteria; phylum Pseudomonadota; class Gammaproteobacteria; order Burkholderiales; family Burkholderiaceae_C; genus Rubrivivax. Next base: position 2,419 of record CAIWPS010000598.1, read on the forward strand.
GAAGTGCGGCGCCTGGGCGCGCTGCGGCTCACCGGCTGGGCCAGCTCGGTGGCCTGCCTGTTCTGCATCGCGCAGTTCGCGCTGCTGCGGCCCTGGTCGGCGGCTGCGGTGGCCGCGCCGGTGATCTGGCTCTCGCTGCTCAACGCCAGCCTGTGCACGGTGGCGCCGGTGCTGATGGTGATGATGGCGGTGGAGCGCGTCGGCGCCACGGTGACGGCGCAGACCGGCGCCATCGGGCCGATCTCGACGATCATCATGGGCGTGCTGCTGCTGGGCGAGCCCTTCAACGCATGGATCGCTGCCGGCACGGTGCTGGTGCTGTTGGGCGTGTGGCTGCTGGCCCGCGCCTCCTTCAAGCCTGTGGAGTGAAACGATGGATCTGGGATTACGAGGCAAGTGGGCGCTGGTCTGCGCCGCCAGCAAGGGGCTGGGCAAGGGCTGCGCGCAGGCGCTGGCGGGCGAGGGCGTGAACGTCGTCATCACGGCGCGCGGCGACGCGGCGCTGCAGGCCACCGCCGCCGAGCTGCGCGCGCTGGCGCCGGCGGTGCAGGTGGTGGCGGTGGCCGGCGACATCACCACGCCCGAGGGCCGCACCGCCGCGCTGACCGCCTGCCCGCAGGTGGACATCCTGGTCAACAACGCCGGCGGCCCGCCGCCCGGGGATTTCCGTGACTGGGACCGCGAGGCCTGGCTGAAGGCGGTGGAGGCCAACATGCTCACGCCCATCGAGCTCATCCGCGCCACGGTGGACGGCATGGCGGGGCGCGGCTACGGCCGCGTCGTCAACATCACCTCGTCGTCGGTGAAGGCGCCGATCGACTTCCTGGGCCTGTCCAACGGCGCGCGATCCGGCCTCACCGGCTTTGTCGCCGGCACGGCGCGGCAGGCGCGGCTGGCGGCCCACGGCGTGACGATCAACAACATCCTGCCCGGCAGCTTCGACACCGACCGCCTGCGCGGCGGCTTTGCCAGCGTGGCGCAGAAGTCGGGGCAGGCGCTGGACGCGGTGATGGCGGCGCGCCGCAAGACCGTCCCGGCCGGCCGCTTCGGCACGCCGGCCGAATTCGGCGCCCTGTGCGCCTACCTGTGCAGCCTGCAGGCCGGCTACATCGTCGGCCAGAACCTGCTCATCGACGGTGGCGCCTACCCCGGCACCTTCTGAAGCGACGGCCGCGCGCCCATGCCCACCGCGATGCCGCCGACGATGAGCACGAAGGCGGCCGCGTGGTAGGCGTGCGGCGCCTCGCCCAGCACCAGCGCCGAGAGCAGCGCCGCGAACAGCGGCGTGAGGTTGTTGAAGAAGGCGGCTAGCGCCGGGCCGCCCTCGGCCACGCCCAGGCCCCAGCAGCGGTAGGCCAGCACCGAGGCGCCGAGCGACACGTACAGCAGCGCCGCGGCGATGCCGGGGCTCCAGCGTATCGGCGCCGCGCCCAGCGCCTGCTCGCCGCCGGCGAAGAAGGCGGCCGCGAACAGGCCGAACATCGTCTGCACCAGCAGGAAGCCGGCCCAGTCCCAGTCGGGCCGCGCGCTGCCGCGCATGTGCGCCGGCGGCCGCGCCAGCAGCCAGCTGTAGAAGGCCCAGCCGATCACCGCGAGCAGGATGTAGAGGTCGCCGGGAACGAAGCGCACCTGCAGCAGGGTGTCCATCGAACCGCGGCCGATCACCAGCACGACTCCGGCCAGCCCCAGCACCGCACCCGCGATCTGCCGCCGCCGCGGCCGCTCGCCGAAGAACAGCGCGCCCACCACCAGCATCCACACCGACATGCTGGCCGCCACCAGCGTCACGTTCAGCGGCGAGCTCGTCACCAGCGCCAGGTACTGCAGCGAATTGAACAGGCCGACGCCGAAGACCCCGACCGCCAGCAGGTAGGGCCAGCGTGCGGCGATGCGCGACCACGGCCGCAGCGCCCGCCAGGCCAGCGGCAGCAGGAAGCAGGCGGTGAGCGACCAGCGCAGCAGGTTCAGCGTCAGCGGCGGCACCTGGCCGGCGAGCAGGCGGCCGGTGACGGCATTGCCTGCCCACAGCAGCGGTGGCAGCGTCATCAGCCCGGCCAGGCGCGGCGTGAGCCTCAAGCCGGCGCCTGCAGCAGTGCGCCGCAGTTCCAGCATTGCTCGAAAGGCCCGTCGACGGCCTCGCCGCAGCACCGGCACAGCCAGTGGCGGTGCGGGCGGTGGTGCAGGTCGTGCAGCAGCGCGGTGGCGCGGGCGTGCTGGCCGTCGTCCTGCACCCAGACCTCGGGCAGGGCCTGGTCGGGCGGGATCTGGCCCGCGATGCCGCAGGCGAAGGCGCGCTGCACGCTGGCGGCGATGCCGGCGCCCGTGAGCTGGTCGGCCCACAGCGTGGCGATGGCGAGGTTGGGGGCTTGCAGCAGGCGTTTCATCGTCGGCGTCGATCGTGCCACGAAGCGCCGGTCCCGCGCTGCAGGCGCACGCGTCATCGCTTAACCTCTCGGCCGCCATCAACCCAGGAGTCGGTATGCCCCGCGCCATCCAGATCGCCGCCTATGGCGGCCCCGAACAACTCCAGCTGGTCGACGTGACCGTGGGCGAACCCGGACCCGGCGAGATCCGCATCCGCCACCACGCCTGCGGCCTGAACTACATCGACGTCTACCAGCGCACCGGCCTGTATGCCAACCCGCTGCCGCTGCGCCTGGGCATGGAGGGCGCCGGCATCGTCGAAGCCGTGGGCCCGGGTGTCACCCACCTGGCCTCAGGCGACCGCGCTGCCTATGCCAGCAACCCTCCGGGCAGCTACAGCGAGCTGCGCGTGATGCCGGCGCGCAACGTCGTCAAGCTGCCCGACGGCATCGCCTTCGACACCGGCGCGGCCATGATGCTCAAGGGCCTGACGGCGCAGTACCTGCTCAAGCGCACGCTGCCCGTGCAGGGCCTGCAGCCCGGTGACCATGTGCTCTTCCATGCTGCCGCTGGGGGTGTCGGCCTGATCGCCTGCCAGTGGGCCAAGGCGCTGGGCCTGCAGCTCATCGGCACCGCCGGCAGCGCCGAGAAATGCGCGCTGGCGCTGGCCCATGGCGCGGCCCACGTCATCGACTACGGCAAGGAAGACTTCGTCGCCCGCGTCAAGGACATCACCGGCGGCCGCGGCGTCAAGGTGGTCTACGACTCGGTGGGCAAGGACACCTTCGAAGGCAGCCTGGACTGCCTGCAGCCCTTCGGCCTGCTGGCCAGCTTCGGCAATGCCTCGGGCCCGGTGCCGCCCTTCGCCCTGGGCACGCTGGGCCCCAAGGGTTCGCTGTACGTGACGCGGCAGACGCTGTTCACGCACATCGCCACGCGCGAAGCCACGCAGGCCATGGCCGACGACCTCTTCGCGGTGGTGCTGAGCGGCGCGGTGAAGATCCGCATCGACCAGCGCTACCCGCTGGCCGACGCGGCGCAGGCGCACCGCGACCTGGAGGCGCGCAAGACCACCGGCAGCACCGTGTTGCTGCCGTGACCGGCCCGACCACCGCGGCCGGCCCGCACATCCGCAACCTCAGGGCGAGTTCAGCAGGCTCTTGACCTCGGCCTGGCCGGAGAACCTGTCGCCCAGCTGGGCCAGCGCCTCCAGCTGGCCCCGCGCCTCGCTGCGCTCACCGGCCTGGATCAGGTAGCGCGCCAGCGCCAGCTTCAGCGCCGGGTCCTGCGGAGACGCCGCGACGGCCAGGCGCTGGGTCTTCACGGCCTCGGGCACTTTGCCGCTGGCGGCCTGAATGGTCGCCAGCGTGTCGAGGATCGGTGCGCGGTTGGGCAGCAGCGCATTGGCCTGACGCGCCATCTCCAGCGCACCGGGCCTGGCCTGCTTGTGCAGCAGCCAGGCGATGTTGTTCATGGCCAAGGCATTGTCGGGCTGGCTCGCCAGCACGGCGCGGTAGTGCGTCTCGGCCACGTCGTAGTGCTGCGCCTGCGTCGCGACATCGCCGAGGTAGAAGCGGAAGGCGGCATCCTTGGGGTGCCGCAGTTCCCAGTCGGCAGCCAGGCGGTCGGCCGCCGCAGCCTGGTTCGACGCTCCCAGCGCGACGTGCAGCTTGATCGCCGCTTCGCTGGCGTCGCTGCGCTGCAGGGCCGCCTGGTAGGCGCGCGCTGCGGCCTGCCAGTTCTTGCGCTGCGCCTCGATGTCGCCTTCCACGGCATAACCCAGACCGCTCTGCGGCTCCAGCTTCTGCATCTCGTGCGCGATGGCCAGGGCGTCGCTGGCACGCTTGTCACGCAAGGCCAGCATGGCCAGACCGCGGCGCGCTTCGCCGAGCCTGGGGTCGAGCTCCAAGGCCCGCTTCATCGCGCGCCCCGCCTCGTCGTAGTCCTTGCTTGCCACGAAGGCCTCCGCCAGGTTCATCTGCGCCGCGGCGCTGGTCGGCTGCAGGCCCGTGAGCTTGCGGAAGGTCGCGGTCGCCTGCCGGGTATCGCCCGCGAGCAACTGGGCCTGGCCCAGCGCCTCCATGATGGCCAGGTCGTTGGGCAGAGTCACCGCGGCGGCCTGCGCTGCGGCCAGCGCCGAGGCCTTGTCGCCGCGCCGCAGGTGGGCACCGATGAGCGCCAGGCGCAGGCGCGCGTCCGCGGGGCTCGCACGCACCGCCTCGACCAGTTGCGCGGTGGCATCCTCGGCCGGCTCGCCCTTGGCGCCCGGAAGTGCCGACAGCATGAGCTGGGCCTGGCCATTTTCTGGCGCTGCCGCGATGAAGGGGGCGACGCGCCGGCGCGCCTCGTCGGGCCGGCCCGTGGCAACCTCCATCGATGCCAGCGCGGCGACGGCCGGAAAGTACTTGGCGTCCTTCTGCTGCGCGGCTTCGAAGCTGCGTCGCGCGCCTGCGCCGTCACCCAGCGCCACGAGCACCTGGCCGCGGAGCTGGTCGGGCAAGGGCTGGCCGGGCAACTTCGGCTGCAGCGCGTCGATGGCCTTCAGCGCGGCCCGATAGTCCTGGCGCGCAATGAGGGCGCTGACCAGGGCGATGTCCGCGCGCGGCCCCTTGTCAGCTGCAGCCAGGTCGCGCAACTCCTGCAGCCCTTCCTCGGCCCGGGCACCGCCCGTCAGCGCCCATGCCGTCTGGGTACGCACCTTGTTGTTCTCAGGCGCCAGTTGTGCTGCTCGCCTGAAGGCCGCGTCGGCCCGCTTGGCATCGCCCGCCTGCATCAAGGCCGTGCCTGACAGCGCCAGGCTTTCGGCATCGGGGCGGGCGCCCTGGACGAGCGGCTGCAGCGCCTCCAGGGCCAGGGCTGGCTGGTTGGAACGCAGGTAGCTCTGGGCCAGGATCTGGCGCGACAGGATGAGCCCGGGCGCGATCTTCAGGGCCCGGGCCAGGAAGGACTGCACCATGGCATCGTTGCCCAGGTGGTACTCCGCCGCAGCGGCCAACTCAAGCGCTCGCAGATGCTCGGGTGTCACCTTCAGCAGGGCATCGGTGAACTCGCGCGAGGCCTTGTACTGCTTGTCGACGTAGGCGAACTGGGCATCGAAGAAGAGCGTCTCCGGGTGATTGGGCGCTGTCTTCTTAAGTGCCGCGAACTGCTGGCGGGCCTCGTCGAACTTGCCCTCCCGGAACAGGATGGTCACGATTTCCGCCTGCGCCGATGCCGAGCCGGGATGCGCCGCGAGTACCTTGCGGTAGGTCTGCAAGGCCGCGGCGGCATCGCCCTTGCCCAGCCACTGCAGATTGCCCCGCGCGATGCCGGCGGCCTCGTTGCCGGGCTCCCTGGACAACAGGGCGTCAAGCAGGGCCAGGGCGCCGTCCACGTCGCCAGCCGACGCTCGCAGCCGCGCCTGCACCATCACCGCTGGCGCGTGCTGCGGCTGGGCCTGGAGCGCGGCCGCAACGGCAGCTTCGGCTTGCTCGGTATGGCCGAGCTGGGCGTGGGCGGCAGCCACCCAGGTCAGCAAATCGGCCTGCGCCGACGGCGTGCGCAGCTTGACTTCGCCGAACTGCAGGATGACCTTGGCAGGTTGCCCCAGCAACAGCATCGCGCGCGCCAGCGCTGGCAGGGTCTGGTCCTCGTCCGCTCCGGCTTCGACGGCCTTGCGGAACTCGACTTCCGCGGCGGCCGGATCGCCGCTCTCGAGCAAAGCCTTGCCCAGCAGCTGGCGGGTCTCGCCGGAGGCGGCGTTCTTGTCGAGCGCACGCCGCAACTCGATCACTGCGGCGCTGGTCTGCCCTCGGTCAAGGTAGGACCTGGCGTTCGCGATGAGCTTGCTTTCCGATGGCTCGCCGCAGCCTGCCAGCAGCACGCAGAACAGACTGCCTGCCAGCAGGCTCCGGCTGCGCATGAAGGTGAAGTTCGTCATCCTTGGGCTACCCAGTTGACTCGCAATAACGCCCAGTGTGAGGGGTCTTGGGTCGGATTGCATCCCCCTCGCCATCAGGGAGTTCGCTGCCCCAGGCCCTTTCTTTGGCATCCACCCGAGTGTCGGAGATATTTACAGGCGACGTGCCGAAGCGCGCCTTGGGTAGAGCCAAAGTATTGATTTGCAAAGTTATGTGTGCCAGTTGGCACGCCTTTGGCTTGTTAGGTCGCGCGACGGCAGGGCGCCGTCCTCTACCCTACCGGAGGAATAAAGTGATGAAGATTCGCAAATATGTTCTCGCCGCGGTGTCTGCATGCACGCTGGCGTTGAGCGCCAGCCCGTCGAACGCCGCGGTGACGCAGCTCGGCTTCATCCTGGACAGCTCGGGCAGCATCGGTTCGGGCAACTGGACGATGATCGTCAACGGCCTGTCCAGCGCGGTCAGCACGCTGATCCCGGTCGATGGCAGCTACGAGGTCTCGGTGGTGACCTTCGCCACCAACGCGGTGACCGTCGTCAACCACGTGTTGATCGACAGCGCCGCGACCCGCACGTCGGTCGCCAATTCGATCGCTGCGGCATCGTTCCTGGGCACGACCACCGACTTCGCGCTCGCTTTCTCAACGATGCAGACGGCGCTCACGGGCTCGTCGAATTTCTCGAAGGCAGGGACGTCCTACGTCAACTTCGCCACCGACGGCATCCCCAACGACAGCGCAGCGGCCATCACGGGGCGCAACAACCTGATCGGCGCAGGCATCGACAACATCAGCATCGAGGGCATCGGGGGCGGCGTCGATGCGGCCTACCTGCAGAACAGCATCTGCTATCCGACGCCGTGCGACACCACCTCGCCCTACAACTTCCCGACGCAGGGCTTCTACATCGCGGTGGCGAACGCCAACGCTTACGTGGCGGCCATCCAGAACAAGATCAAGATCGTCACCGGCCAGGTGCCTGAGCCTGCCTCTGTGGCGCTGGTCGGTCTTGCGTTGGCCGGGCTGGCCTTTTCGCGTCGGCGCCGGCCGGACGCCACCTGAGGCGGTACGTTCCCAGTCATCAAAAAGCCGGTCATCGACCGGCTTTTTTCTGGGCGTTTCGGCTTGCGGCCGACTTCGACGGTTACTTGGCGCCGAACTTGTAGTCGGTCTTGGCCTTGTTGCGCAGCTCTTCCTGGAACTGCTGCATCTTGGCCTGTTCCATGCGCTGCTTGAGTTGCGCCTTGACGTCGTCGAAGGCCGGGAAGGCGGCCTCGCGCACGTCTTCCAGGCGGATGATGTGCCAGCCGAACTGGCTCTTCACCGGCTCTTCGGTCATCTCGCCCTTCTTCAGCTTGACCAGCGCGCCGCCGAACTCGGGCACGTAGGACTCGGGCTTGGCGAAGTCGAGGTCGCCGCCGTTCTGTGCCGAGCCGGTGTCCTTGCTGTTCTTCTTGGCCAGTTCCTCGAAGTTGCCGCCGGCCTTGATCTGCGCGATCAGCGCCTTGGCTTCGTCTTCCTTCTCGACCAGGATGTGGCGGGCCCGGTATTCGGTGCCGGTGGCCTGGGCCTTGAACTTGTTGTATTCGACCTGCGCATCGGCGTCGCTGATCGGGTTCTTCTTGCGGTAGTCCTCGAACAGCTCGCGGATGAGGATGCTCTGCCGCGCCAGTTCCATCTGCGCCTTGAAGGTCGGGGCCGTGGCCATGCCGCGCTTCTCGGCTTCCTGCACGAAGATCTCGCGCAGGATGACCTGGTCCTTGGCCTGCTGCTGCATCTCGGGCGTGACTTGCTGCCCGGCGCGGGCGGCCTGGTCCAGCAACACGTCGACGCGCGACTTGGGCACGGGCTTGCCGTTCACGGTGGCGATGTTCTGCGCCGAGGCCGTCAGCGATGCGAAGGGCATCAGCAGGGCGAACAGGACAGGCGCCAGGGCCGCGCGCGCGGCAGGGGTCTTCAGCATCATGGGCAGGAGGCTTTCAGGGGTGGTGCCGCGGCCGGAAGGGCTCGGGGCCGGGCCGCGAAGGGAACGCGGCGGGGGTTTTGCGATGACTTCAGTTTTCGTCCGGCGCCAGGGCCACGATGGCCAGCGCATGCACGCCCTGGGCGGCAAGTGAACCCAGGGCATCATACACAAGGCGGTGGCGGGCCACCCGTTGCAGCCCGGTAAAGCGCGGGCTGCGCAGCCGCACCGTGAAGTGCCGGCCTTCGCGCGCGCCGGCATGGCCGGCGTGCAGGTGGCTGTCGTCGCTGACCTCGATGTCCAGCGGCGCCAGCGCCGCGCTCAGGCGCGCCTCGATCTCGGCCGCCGTCATCCGGCCGCCGGCTTGAAGGCGATGGCCGCCGAGTTGATGCAGAAGCGCTCACCCGTGGGCTCCGGGCCGTCGGGAAAGACATGGCCGAGGTGGCTGCCGCACTTGTTGCATCGCACCTCGATGCGCACCATGCCGTGGCTGACATCGCGCACACGCTCGACCACCTCGGCATTCACCGGTTCGTAGTAGCTGGGCCAGCCGCAGCCGGCGTCGAACTTGGTCGCCGATGCGAACAGCGGCGTGCCGCAGCCGACGCAGTTGTACTGACCGGCGTCGAAGTGGTCCCAGTACAGGCCGGTGAAGGCGCGCTCGGTGGCGGCATGGCGGGCGACCTGGTACTGCATCGGGTCGAGCTCGGCGCGCCATTCCTCGTCGGTCTTGCGGACCGGGTAGCGCGGGTCGTCGTGGCGGTGTGTCATGAGGAGCAGGAAACCTCCAGTTGCGAGGCCCAGTCGGGCGGGAAGCCGGCGTCGGCGGCATGTTCGGGCTGTTCGTCGAACGGCCGGGCCAGAACTTTCATCAGCCGCTGCACCTCGGTGAAATCGCCCTCCTGCGCGCGCTGGATGGCGGCTTGTGCGAGGTGGTTGCGCAGCACGAACTTGGGGTTGATGCGGTTCATGCGCAAGGCCCGCTCGGCGTCGATGGCGGCCTCCACGCGCAGGCGCTCGGCGTACCTCAGCGCCCAGGCATCGAAGGCCGCGCGGTCGATGAAGAGGTCGCGCACGGAGGCGTTGACGGCGCCCGGCGCGCTGCTGAACCCGGCCAGGCGCCTGAAGGTGATCGTGAAGTCGGCGCGGTCGGTGGCCATCAGGCGCAGCAGGTCGTCGGCCAGGGCGCGGTCTTCCTCGCGCGCCTCGAGCAGCCCGAGCTTGGCCCGCCAGGCCGCCGTCATGGCCTGCGCGAACACCTCGGCGTAGGGCTTCAGCACCTCGATGGCGGCTTCGCCGTCGCCGATGAGCGGCATCAGCCCGTGGGCCAGCGCGTGCAGGTTCCACAGCGCCACCTGCGGCTGGCGGTTCCAGGCGTAGCGCCCGCGATCGTCGCTGTGGTTGCAGATGTGGCCGGGGTCGAAGGCGTCGAGGAAGCCGAAGGGGCCGTAGTCGATGGTCAGGCCCAGCATCGACATGTTGTCGGTGTTCATCACGCCGTGGCAGAAGCCCACCGACTGCCACTGCGCCAGCAGCCGGGCCGTGCGCTCGGACACCGCATGCAGCAGTGCGAGGACGGGCTGGGGTTCGCGCAGCAGCTCGGGATAGTGGTGGGCGAGCGTGAAATCGACCAGCCGCCGCAAGGCATCGGTGTCGCCGGCCGTGTGGGCGAAGTGCTCGAAGTGGCCGAAGCGCAGGAAGCTGGGCGCGACGCGGCAGACCACGGCGGCCGTCTCCACCGCCTCGCGGCGCACCGGCAGCGGCGAGCCGACGACGGCCAGCGCGCGCGTCGTCGGAATGCCCAGCGCGTGCATGGCTTCCGAGCACAGGAACTCGCGGATCGACGAGCGCAGCACGGCGCGGCCGTCGGCGCGGCGTGAATAGGGCGTCATCCCCGCGCCCTTGAGCTGCAGTTCCAACGTCCCGCTGGGGGTTTGAAGCTCGCCGAGCAGCAGGGCGCGCCCATCGCCCAGCTGGCCGGCCCAGACGCCGAACTGGTGGCCGCTGTACACGCTGGCCAGCGGTTGCATCCCCGGCCACAGCGCGTTGCCGGCCATCACGTCCAGCGCGTTCCAGTCGCTGCGCCGGGCCCAGTCGGCGGGCAGGCCCAGCAGGCGGGCGCAGTCGGCGCTGGTGGCCACCCAGTGCGGCTGCGGCAGCGGCTGGGGCCCGAGTGCGGTGTAGTGCGCCGGCCCCAGTTCGAGGAAGCGGTTGCGCCACTGCAGCTGCTCGGGGCGGGCGGCTTCGGTCGGGGGCTGGGCGAGCGTCATGGCGCGCAGTCTAGCCAGCCGCGCGCGGGCTGCGGCCCGCAAGGCCAATGGCGCCGGCGCGGGCCCGGAAGCGCCTGCAGCGGGTGTCCCTCGCGCGACAGGGCTTCGGGGTAGTCCCTCTAGCCCTTGCGGGCCTACTTCCGATACCTTCGCAGGCCACCCCGAAATCGCATGGAGACAGACTTGAACAGCACCCTCGCGTCACCCGCCCGCCGCCTTCTGAGCCTCGCTATCGGCACCGCCCTCACGCTGGGCGCCGGCGCCGCGCTGGCCCAGGCCAAGCCGCTGGCCGGCCAGACCGTCAAGCTGATGTGGATCGACCCGCTCACCGGCCTGATGGGCCCGGTGGGCAACAACCAGCTCAAGACACAGCAGTTCCTGGCCGAGAAGTTCAGTGCCAGCAACCCTGCCGGCGTGAAGTTCGAGGTCGTCGGCGTCGACAACAAGCTCAGCCCCACGGAGAGCCTGAACGCGCTGAAGTCGGCCATCGACCAGGGCATCCGCTACGTCATCCAGGGCAACGGTTCATCCGTGGCGATCCCGCTCATCGACGCCATCAACAAGCACAACGAGCGCAACCCGGGCAAGGAGATCGTGTTCCTGAACGAGGCCGCTGTGGACCCCGACCTCACCAACAGCAAGTGCAGCTTCTGGCACTTCCGCTTCGACGCCGACACGACGATGAAGATGGAAGCCATGACCACCTTCATCAAGGACCAGAAGGACATCAAGAAAGTCTTCATCCTGGGCCAGAACTACTCGCACGGCCAGCAGGTCGCGCGCTATGCGAAGGAAGACCTGGCACGCAAGCGCCCGGACATCCAGATCGTCGGCGAGGACCTGCACCCGCTGGCCCAGGTGCGCGACTTCGCGCCCTACATCGCCAAGATCAAGGCCTCGGGGGCCGACACCGTCATCACCGGCAACTGGGGCTCGGACCTCTCGCTGCTGGTCAAGGCGGCCAACGAGGGCGGCTACACCGGCAAGTTCTTCACCTACTACACCGGCGTCACCGGCACGCCCTCGGCGCTGGGCACCAACGGTGCCGGCAAGGTCTACCAGGTGGCCTATGCCCACTACAACATGGGCGGGCAGATGGACACCTACATGAAGGAATTCAAGGCCAAGTTCAACGACGACCTGTACACCGGCGCCGTGGTGCGCCAGTTCGAGCTGCTGGGCGCGGCGATGGCCAAGGCCAAGTCCACCGACCCGGTGAAGGTGGCGTTCGCGATGGAGGGCCTGCGGGTGAAGAGCGCCTTCGGCGGCGAGGTCGAGATGCGCAAGACCGACCACCAGCTGCAGCAGACCCTGTACATGACGGTGTGGCAGAAGACCGACGCCAAGAACCCCTATTCGCCCGAGAACACCGGCATGACGCTGGCGCCGGTGGCGACCTACGAGCCCTACGTCTCCAGCACGCCCACCAGCTGCCAGATGACTCGCCCGGCCTCCTGAACGCGGCCACGGCATACTGCGCCGCCGCCTGGGCCCGACCGGGGCAACCCGTCGGGCCCTGTTCTTGACCCGGCCGCGCGTCGACCCCCGCACTGAGAACCACCGCCACGATGGAGTTCTTCACGATCTCGATGCTCAATGGCCTGAGCTACGGGCTGTTGCTGTTCATGCTGAGCTCGGGGCTGACGCTGATCTTCAGCATGATGGGCGTGCTGAACTTCGCCCACGCCAGCTTCTACATGGTGGGCGCCTACGTGGCCTACAGCATCGCGCGTGTCGTCGGCTTCTGGCCGGCGCTGGTCCTGGCGCCGCTGGTGGTGGCGCTGCTGGGGGCGGGCTTCGAGAAGTACTGCCTGCGCCGGGTCCACAAGTTCGGCCATGTGCCCGAACTGCTCATCACCTTCGGCCTGAGCTACGTGATGCTGGAGCTGGTGCAGCTGATCTGGGGCCGCACGGCGGTCGAGTTCCAGCCGCCCGAAGTGCTGCGCGGCCCCTTCTTCACGATCGTCAACTCTTCCGTCAGCGGCTTGAGCGTCACCCTGGGCGCCGTGCCGCAGGCGCTGTGCAGCAGCGCCGATGCGGCGGTGCGCATCGTCTGCTCGCCGTTCCCGGCGACGCGCGGCTTCATGATGTTCATCGCGCTGGTGATGCTGCTGGCGCTGTGGCTGATGCTCACCCGCACGCGCATCGGCCTGGTCATCCAGAGTGCGCTGACGCACCCGGAAATGGTCGAGGCACTGGGCCACAACGTGCCGCGCGTCTTCATGCTGGTGTTCGGCGCCGGGGCCGGCCTGGCCGGACTGGCCGGCGTCATCGGCGGCAGCACCTTCGTCACCGAGCCCTCGATGGCCGCCACCGTGGGCTCGGTGATCTTCGTCGTCGTCGTCGTCGGCGGCATGGGTTCGCTGGCCGGGGCCTTCGTCGCTTCGCTGCTGATCGGCGTCCTGCAGACCTTTGCGGTGGCGCTGGACTACTCGGTGTTCACGGCGCTGCAGGGGCTCGGCCTGACGCTGTCTGCCGACGCCGCCGGGCATTCGCTGATGAAGCTGACGCTGGCGCAGGTGGCGCCCATCCTGCCCTACCTTTTCCTGGTGCTGATCCTGATCTTCAGGCCCAAGGGCTTGATGGGCACGCGCGAGGGTTGAGATGAGCGGCGCAGCCAACCCCTACGGCGCCCTGGGCGCGCGCGATCTCATCGCCTGGGCGCTGGCCGCGGCGGTGATGGCCGTCGCGCCGCTGGTCTTCAGCAGCAGCCTGTCGGTGACCATGCTGTCGCAGATGGGCATCGCCATCGTCGCCTGCCTGTCCTACAACATGCTGCTGGGCCAGGGCGGCATGCTCAGCTTCGGCCATGCCGTCTATTCGGGGCTCGGCAGCTTCGTCGCCATCCATGCGCTGAAGGCAGTGGGCGGCGGCACGCTGCCGCTGCCGGTGAGCCTGATTCCGCTCGTCGGCGGCGTCGCCGGGCTGGGCTTCGCGGTGCTGCTGGGCTTCGTCACCACGAAGAAAGCGGGCACGACCTTCTCGATGATCACGCTGGGCATCGGCGAGCTGGTGTTCGCGATGTCGCTGATGGTGCCCGAGTTCTTCGGCGGCGAGGCCGGCGTCAGCGCCAACCGCGTCGTCGGCAAGCCGGTGCTGGGCATCAGTTTCGGGCCGCAGATCCAGGTCTACTACCTGCTGGCGGTGTACACGCTGCTGTGCACGGCCGGCATGTACGCCTTCACGCGCACGCCGCTGGGCCGCATGCTCAACGCCGTGCGCGACAACCCCGAGCGCGTGGAGTTCACCGGCTACAACACGCAGCGGGTGCGCTACTTCAGCTTCATCATCGCCGGCTTCTTCGCCGGCGTGGCCGGCGGCATGTACGCGCTGAACTTCGAGATCGCCACCGCCGAGGTCGTCGGCGCCGGCCGCTCCGGCGCCTACCTGCTCTTCACCTTCCTCGGCGGCGCCACCTTCTTCTTCGGCCCCATCATCGGCGCCGTGCTGATGGTGGTGGCCTTCGTGCTGCTGAGCGAGTTCACCAAGGCCTGGCTGCTCTACCTGGGCGGCGTCTTCCTGCTCATGGTGATGTACGCGCCCGGCGGCATCGCCAGCCTGGTCATGATGAACCTGCGCGTGGCCCGCCACGGCAAGCTCAAGGGCCTGCTGGGCAGCTATGCCTTGCTGGCGGTGACGGGCCTGGTGGCTTTCTTCGGCACCTCGGCCATGATCGAGATGGTCTACCACCTGCAACTCAACGAAGCCCTGGGGCCGGTGATGAGCTTCCTGGGCCTGCAGCTCGATGCCAAGGCACCCGCCACCTGGGTGAGCGCGTTTGCGGTGGCGGCCGTCGGTGGCACGCTGTTCTGGATGGCGCGCCAGCGCTTTGCGCGGCAGTGGAGCGCGGTGCAGGGCGAGATCGAGGCGCTCCATCAAGCCCGCGAGGCCGCGCCGTGACGCCTTCGCTCGAGCTGCGCGACCTGCGCAAGGCCTTCGGCAAGACCGAGATCATCCGCGGCGCCAGCCTGGCCGTGGCGCCGGGCGAGCGCGTGGCCATCATCGGCCCCAACGGCGCCGGCAAGAGCACGCTGTTCAACCTCATCAGCGGCCGCTTCGGCGCCACCAGCGGCGAGATCCTGCTGCACGGCCGGCGCATCGACGGCCTGGCGCCCTACGAGATCAGCCGCCTGGGCCTGGCGCGCAGCTTCCAGGTCAGCAACCTCTTCAACCGCCTGTCGGTTTTCGAGAACCTGCGCTGTGCCGTGCTCTGGAGCCTGGGCTACAAGTACGCCTTCTGGAAGTTCCTGGCCGGCGCGCGCGACGCCAACGCGCGCGCCGAGGAAGTGCTGCACATGATCAAGCTCGACCGCCGGCGCGACGTGCTGGCGATGAACCTCACCTATGCCGAGCAGCGTGCGCTGGAGATCGGCATCACCATCGCCGGCGGCGCCGAGGTGGTGCTGCTGGACGAGCCCACCGCCGGCATGAGCCGCAGCGAGACGGCGCGCTTCGTCGAGCTCATCCGCGAGATCACGGTCGGCAAGACGCTCTTGACGGTGGAGCACGACATGGGCGTGGTCTTCGGCCTGGCCGACAAGATCGCGGTGCTGGTCTACGGCGAGGTGATCGCCTTCGACACGCCCGAGAAGGTGCGGGCCGACGCGCGCGTCAAGGAAGCCTACCTGGGCTCGGTGCTGGCCGAGGCGCAGGCCGCCGCCGCGGGCCACTGAAGATCATGCTCACGCTGACCGACGTCCATGCCTACTACGGCAAGAGCCACGTCCTGCACGGGGTCGAGTTCGTGGTCGGCCCGGGCGAGATCGTCGCCCTGCTGGGCCGCAACGGCTCGGGCCGCAGCACCACCGTCAAGGCCATCATGGGCCTGGTGCACGGCACCGGTTCCGTCAACTGGAAAGGCCAGGAAGTGCTGGGCCGGCCCGCCTTCGAGATCGCCCACGCCGGCATCGGCTACGTGCCCGAGAACCGCGACATCTTCCCCAGCCTGACGGTGCACCAGAACCTCATGCTCGGCGAGAAGCGGGGCGCGAAGTCGCCTCGGTGGAGCTTCGAGGACATGTACCGGCTGTTCCCGCGGCTGCGCGAACGCCAGCACACCGAAGCCGGCGTGCTGTCCGGCGGCGAGCAGCAGATGCTGACGCTGTGCCGCACGCTGATGGGCGACCCCGAGCTGATCATGATCGACGAGCCCACCGAGGGCCTGGCGCCGATGATCGTCGAGCTCGTCGCCGATTACCTGCGCGAACTCAAGCGGCGCGGCATGTCGGTGCTGCTGGTCGAGCAGAAGCTGACCATCGCGCTCGAGGTCGCCGACCGCTGCCTCGTCATGGGCCATGGCCAGATCGTCTTCGAGGGCACGCCGGCAGAACTGCGAGCCAATGCCTATATTCGCAAGGAGTGGCTCGAAGTCTGAACCGCCCCCGGGCTTGTCGCACCAGCGACATTCCCTCGCCGAGCCCGGCACCTAGAATCGAACGACCGTTCTATTCCGCCAGCCTGAACTGACCGAAGGAGACGCCATGGGCGCCAAGTACGAAACCCGCGGCGACGTCGCCGTCATCACGCTCGACAACCCGCCGGTCAACGGCCTGGGCTACGACACGCGGCGCGAGTTCGCGGCCGGCATCGACCGGGCGGTAGCCGACCCCGCGGTGGCGGCCATCGTCATCACCGGCGCCGGCAAGGCCTTCTCGGGCGGCGCCGACATCAAGGAATTCGGCAGCCCCAAGGCCATCGCGGAGCCCAACCTGCTGTCGCTGATCAAGCTGCTGGAAGACGCGACGAAGCCGGTCGTCGCGGCCGTGCACAGCGTGTGCATGGGCGGTGGCCTGGAACTGGCGCTCGGCGCGCATTACCGCGTCGCCGCGCCGGGCACCAACGTCGCGCTGCCCGAGGTGAAGATCGGCCTCATCCCCGGCGCCGGCGGCACCCAGCGCCTGCCGCGCGTGCTGGGCGTGGAGACGGCGCTCAACATGATCGTCAGCGGCGAGCCGGTGAAGAGCGAGGTGCTGGCCTCGCTGCCGGGGCAGAAACTGTTCGACAGGATCATCGAAGGCGACCTGCTGTCCGGCGCCGTGGCCTTCGCAGGCGAAATGGCGAAGAAGGGCGGCGCGCTGCCGCGCGTCCGCGACATGAAGGTCACGCACCGCGATCCCGACGCCTACTTCGGCTTCGCCCGCAACATGGTCAAGGGCATGGCGAAGAACTTCCCCGCGCCGGCCAAGTGCGTCGATGCCGTGGAAGGCAGCGTCAGATTTTCAAAGAGTGGCAAGTTCGACGACGGCATGGCGCTGGAACGCGAGATCTTCATCGGCCTGATGACCACGCCCGAATGCAAGGCGCTGCGCCACGCCTTCTTCGGCGAGCGCGCCGCCAGCAAGATTCCCGACGTGCCGGAAGACACGCCGCAGCGCAAGATCGAGAAGGTCGCCGTCATCGGCGCCGGCACGATGGGCGGCGGCATCAGCATGAACTTCCTCAACGCCGGCATCCCGGTGACGATCCTGGAGATGAAGCAGGACGCGCTGGACCGCGGCGTGGCCACCATCCGCAAGAACTACGAGGCCCAGGTCAAGAAGGGCAAGCTCAAGCAGGACAAGCTCGACGCCCGCATGGCGCTGCTGACGCCGACGCTGAACTACGCCGACATCGCGCAGGCCGACATGGTCATCGAGGCGGTGTTCGAGGAAATGGGCGTGAAGGAGAAGGTCTTCACGACGCTGGACGAAGTGATGAAGCCCGGCGCCATCCTGGCCAGCAACACCAGCACGCTGGACGTCAACAAGATCGCATCGTTCACCAAGCGCCCGCAGGACGTCGTCGGCACGCATTTCTTCAGCCCCGCCAACGTGATGAAGCTGCTGGAGGTGGTGCGCGGCGAGAAGACGGCCAAGGACGTGCTGGCCACCGTGATGTCGCTGGCCAAGAAGATCCGCAAGACCGCGGTGGTCTCGGGCGTGTGCGACGGCTTCATCGGCAACCGCATGATCGAGCAGTACAGCCGCCAGGCCGGCTTCCTGCTGGAAGAGGGCTGCACGCCGGAGCAGGTGGACAAGGCGGTCGAGAAGTGGGGCATGGCGATGGGCCCCTTCCGCATGGGCGACCTGGCCGGCAACGACATCGGCTGGGCCATCCGCAAGCGGCGCTACCAGGAAAAGCCGGGCATGCGCTACAGCAAGACCGCCGACCTGCTTTGCGAACTGGGCCGCTACGGCCAGAAGACGGGCGCCGGCTGGTACGACTACCTGCCCGGAAAGCGCGACGCGATGCCTTCGAGGCTGGTCGTCGAGATGATCGAGAAGCACCGCGCCGAGCTGGGCATCACGCCGCGCAAGATCAGCGACGAGGAGATCGTCCACCGCCTGGTCTATTCGCTCGTCAACGAGGCCGCGAAGATCCTGGAAGAAGGCATCGCCAGCAAGGCCAGCGACATCGACATGGTCTACCTCACCGGCTACGGCTTCCCGCTGTTCCGCGGCGGGCCCATGTGCTACGCCGACCAGCAGGGCCTCTTCAACGTCGTCCACACGATGAAGAAGTTCGCCGCCAACCCGCACGACGACGCCAGCTTCTGGCAGCCGGCGCCGCTGCTGGCGAAGCTGGCCGCCGAAGGCAAGTCATTCACCTGAACCGGTTGAAGGAACACCCACCATGACCAAGGCCGTCATCGTCTCCACCGCCCGCACCCCGCTCTGCAAGAGCTGGAAGGGCGCCTTCAACATGACCCATGGCGCCACGCTGGGCGGCCACGCCGTGAAGGCGGCCGTCGAACGCGCGGGCATCGACCCCGCCGAGGTCGACGACGTCATCATGGGCTGCGCCAACCCCGAAGGCGCCACCGGCGCCAACATCGCGCGCCAGGTGGCGCTGCGCGCCGGGCTGCCCATCACCACCAGCGGCATGACCGTCAACCGCTTCTGCAGCAGCGGCCTGCAGACCATCGCCCTGGCGGCGCAGCGCATCATCGCCGGCGAGGGCGAGATCTACGTCGGCGGCGGCGTGGAAAGCATCTCCTGCGTGCAGCAGGAAATGAACACCCACATGATGCGCGACCCCTGGCTGGCCGAGCACAAGCCCGAGATCTACTGGAACATGCTGCAGACCGCCGAGCAGGTGGCCAAGCGCTACAAGATCGGCCGCGAGCGCATGGACCGCTACGGCGCAGGCAGCCAGCAGAAGGCCGCAGCGGCGCTGGAGGCGGGCCTCTTCAAGGACGAGATCGCGCCCATCACCGTCACCGCCGGCGTCGCCGATGCCGTGATGGGCCTGCGCAGCAAGGAAGTCACCGTCGCCAACGACGAAGGCATCCGCGCCGGCACCACCTACGAGGGCATCTGCAACATCCGCCCCGCCATCCCCGGCGGCGTGATCTCGGCGGGCAACGCCAGCCAGTTCAGCGACGGCGGCGGTGCCTGCGTGCTGATGGACGAGACCGTGGCCGAGCGCAAGGGCCTCAAGCCCCTGGGCCGCTTCCTCGGCTTTGCCGTGGCCGGCTGCGAGCCCGACGAGATGGGCATCGGCCCGGTCTTCGCGGTGCCCAAGGTGCTCAAGCGCCTGGGCCTGACGGTGGCCGACATCGACCTGTGGGAACTGAACGAAGCCTTCGCCGTGCAGGTGCTGTACTGCGCCGACACGCTGGGCATCCCGATGGACCGGCTGAACGTCAACGGCGGCGCCATCGCCGTGGGCCACCCCTACGGCGTCAGCGGCCAGCGCCTGACCGGCCACGCGCTGATCGAAGGCAAGCGGCGCGGCGCCAAGCGCGTCGTGGTGACGATGTGCATCGGCGGCGGCATGGGCGCGGCCGGCGTCTTCGAGGTGCTGTGACCGTCCCCGCGAAGCGCACGCCCGACGAGCGCTTCGCCGGGCTGCCCGGCTGGCCCTGGGCGCCGCAGTACACCCAGCACGCCGGGCTGCGCGTGCACCACATCGACGAAGGCCCGCGCGACGCGCCGGCCACGGTGCTGTGCCTGCACGGCAACCCGAGCTGGGGCTACCTCTACCGGCACATGATCCCGGTGTTCCTGCAGGCCGGGCTGCGCGTGGTGGTGCCGGACCTCATCGGCTTCGGCCGCTCAGACAAACCCGCCGACGAAGCCGCGCACACCTTCGATCTGCACCGCGGCATGCTGCTGGGCTTCGTCGAGCGGCTCGACCTGCGCAACATCCTGCTGGTCTGCCAGGACTGGGGTGGCATCTTCGGCCTGACCCTGCCGATGGCTGCGCCCGAGCGCTGGACGCGCCTGCTGGTGATGAACACCGCGCTGGCCACCGGCACGCTCACCGAAGGCTTCCGCCAGTGGCGCGCCTACTCCAACTCGCAGCCCGACCTGGCCGTGGGCAGGCTGCTGCAGCGCGGCAAGCGCGACATGAGCGCCGCCGAGGTCGCGGCCTACGACGCGCCTTTCCCCGACGCCAGCTGCAAGGCCGCGCTGCGCGCCTTCCCGAACCTGGTGCCCGACGGCGCCGACGCGCCCGGCGCGGCGCTGGCGCGCGAGGCCGCCGGGTTCTGGCAGCAGCGCTGGACGGGCGACAGCTTCATGGCCGTCGGCATGCAGGACCCCGTGCTGGGGCCGCCTGCGATGCAGGCGCTGCGTGCCGTCATCCGCGGCTGCCCGCCGCCGCTGGAAGTGGCCGAGGGCGGGCACTTCGTGCAGGAGTGGGGCGCCCCGATCGCCAGGGCCGCGTTGGCACATTTCAAGCTGGTCTGAGGCCGATCCGATGGACCTCGACACCGTCCGCGGCTTCTTCGCCCAGGCGCCTTTCATGGTCGATCTCGGCGTCGAGCCGGTGGCCGTGGCGCCGGGCAAGCTCAGCACCAAGCTCGTCATCGCGACGCGCCACCTGCAGCACACCGGCCAGGTCCATGCCGGCGTGATGGCAGCGATGGCCGACCACACGATGGGCGCCGCAGCGCAGTCGCTGGCCCCCGAGGGCCACTGGGCGCTGACGGCCGAACTCAAGACGGCGCAGCTGCGCCCGGCCCGCGGCGAGCGCCTGGTCTGCGAGGCGGTGGTGCTCAAGGCCGGCCGCAACCTCAGCTTCACCGAAGCCGAGGTCTATGCCGAAGCCGCCGGCCAGCGAACGCTGGTCATGAAGGCCTCGGCCACCATGGCTTTGGCCAAGGCAGGATGACCTTCATGCGCAACACCCTTAACTTCCTGCTCCACGACTGGCTGGGCGTGGCCACGCTGCTGCAACGGCCGCGCTTCGCCGACCACAGCACCGAGACCTTCACGCAGGTGCTGGACACCTGCGAGCGCATCGCGCGCGAGAAGTTCGCGCCCTTCAACCGCCTGTCCGACGCCCAGGAACCCCACTTCGACGGCGAGAAGGTGCACCTGCCGCAGGCCACGCACGAGGCGCTGGCGGCCTACGTCGGCTCGGGCATGCTCGCCGCGGCGCAGGACTATGACGATGGCGGCATGCAGCTGCCCTGCGTCATCGAGATGGCGGCCAATGCCTACTTCAGCAAGGCCAGCGTGGCGATGGGCGGCTACGCCATGCTCACCAGCGGCAACGCCAGCCTGCTGATGGCGCATGGCACGCCGCTGCAGCGCGAGGTCTTCGCGCGCAACGAATTCGCCGGCCGCTGGTTCGGCACGATGTGCCTGAGCGAGCCGCAGGCCGGCTCTTCGCTGAGCGACGTGGCCACGCGCGCAACGCCCGATGGCGATGGCTTCGAGTCCGACCCGCTGGGCCCGCGCTACCGCCTGCGCGGCAACAAGATGTGGATCTCGGCCGGCGAGCACGAGATCACCGAGAACATCGTCCACCTGGTGCTGGCGAAGATTCCCGGCGCGGACGGCAAGACCGTGCCGGGCACCCGGGGCATCTCGCTCTTCATCGTGCCCAAGCGGCTCGTGAACGAACGCGCCGAGCTCACCGGCGAGCGCAACGACGTCGCGCTCGCGGGCCTGAACCACAAGCTGGGCTACCGCGGCACCACCAACACGCTGCTGAACTTCGGCGAGGGCAAGTTCCCGGTGCGCGGCGCCGCCGGTGCCATCGGCTACCGCGTCGGCGCGCCGGGCGAAGGCCTGCGCTGCATGTTCCACATGATGAACGAGGCGCGCATCGGCGTCGGCCTGGGCGCGGTGATGCTGGGCTATGCGGGCTACGAGGCCAGCCTGGACTATGCGCGGCAGCGGCCGCAGGGCCGCCCCATCACCGGCGCCGGCAAGGACGCGACGCAGCCGCAGGTGCCGCTGATCCAGCATGCCGACATCAAGCGCATGCTGCTGGCGCAGAAAGCCTATGTCGAAGGCGGGCTGGCGCTGGCCCTCTTCTGCGCGCGGCTGGTCGACGAACAGCACACCGGTGAGCCCGCCGCGGCGCAGGAAGCGGCGCTGCTGCTGGAGATGCTCACGCCCATCGCCAAGAGCTGGCCCAGCGAGTGGTGCCTGGAAGCCAACTCGCTGGCCATCCAGGTGCTGGGGGGCTACGGCTACACGCGCGACTTCATGGTCGAGCAGTACTGGCGCGACAACCGCCTGAACATGATTCACGAAGGCACCCACGGCATCCAGGCGCTGGACCTGCTGGGCCGCAAGGTGGTGATGCAGGGCGGCGCCGGATTCAAACTGCTGGCCGGGCGCGTGCAGGCCAGCGCCACGCAGGCGCGTGACGTGCCGGCACTGGCCGAGCCCGCCGCGGTGCTGGTCGCCGCACTGCAGCGCCTGGCCGCGGCCACGCAAGCGGCCTGGTCCACCGGCGTGCCCGAGGAAGCCCTGGCCAATGCCACGCCCTACCTGCAGGCCTTCGGCCACGTGGTGCTGGCCTGGCTGTGGCTGGACGTCGCCCGCGTGGCCTCGGCTGGCGAAGGTGACCTCAAGGCAGGCAAACTCGCGGCCATGCGCTACTTCTACGCCTACGAACTCCCCCGCATCGACGCCTGGCTGGCCGTCGTCGCCCGGCGCGAGCCGCTGCCGCGCGAGATGCGCGACGCCTGGTTCTGATCCGCCGATGAGCAACAGCGCGCTCGAGAAGCTGATCTGGGTGCTGATCTACGCCGGCCTGCTGGCGGTCTGCCTGGGCCTGTTCGTGCGGCTGCGCGACGGCGCCTTCGGCCTGTCCATCATCGCCGGCGGCGCCACGGCATCGGCCGTCGGCGCCTTCCTCGTCTGGGTGCGCGCGCGGCGCGGGCCCTGAACCTCGAACCACCACAAGGAAACCCGCCATGGGCACTCCCGTCCAGCAGCTCTTCGACCTCAGCGGCCAGGTCGCCCTCGTCACCGGCGGCTCGCGCGGCCTGGGCCTGCAGATGGCCGAGTCGCTGGGCGAGGCGGGCGCGAAGATCATGCTCAGCTCGCGCAAGGCCGGCGACCTGCAGGAAGCCGCAGCACACCTCGCCGAGCGCGGCATCACGGTGGACTGGATCGCCGCCGACGCCGCCGACCCGGCGCAGGTGACGAAGGTCGTCGAGGCGACGATGCAGAAGTACGGCCGCATCGACATCCTCGTCAACAACGCCGGCGCCACCTGGGGCGCGCCGGCCGAGGACTACCCGCTGGAAGCCTGGGACAAGGTGATGAACCTGAACATCCGCAGCCTCTTCCTCTACGCCCAGGCGGTGGGCAAGGCCAGCATGATCCCCAACAAGCACGGCCGCATCATCAACGTCGCCAGCATCGCGGGCCTCAGCGGCAGCATCGACGTCAAGTTCATCGCCTACGGCACCAGCAAGGGTGCGGTGGTCAACTTCACGCGCACCCTGGCCGGCGAGTGGGGCGCCCATGGCATCACCGTCAACGCCGTGGCGCCGGGCTTCTTCCCGAGCAAGATGACGCAGGGCGTGCTCAAGCAGTACGGGGCCGAGAACCTGGCGAAGTCGGCTCCGCTCAAGCGCCTGGGCGATGACGACGACCTGAAGGGCGCCGTGCTGCTGTTCGCCAGCGCGGCGGGCAAGCACATCACGGGGCAGATCCTGGCCGTGGACGGTGGCGTCAGCGCGGTGCACGGCGGCTGAGGGTGGACCGCCCGCTCAAGTTTCCGCTGCACATCCCCTTCGTCGAGGAACTGGGCTTCGAGCTCTGGGCCTTCGGCGGCGGCCAGGCCGAGGTGCGCGTCGACCTCGCCGAGGCCCACCTCAACAGCTGGGAAGTGGCGCATGGCGGCGTGCTGATGACGCTGCTGGACGTGGCCATGGCCCATGCGGCGCGCAGCATCAACGCCCATGCCGCCGACTTCGGCCCCGGCGTGGCCACGGTGGAGATGAAGACCAGCTTCATGCGCCCGGCCGAGGGCGCGCTGCGCGGCCTGGCCACGCTGCTGCACAAGACCTCGACCATGGCCTTCACCGAAGGCCGCGTCGTCGACGAGGCCGGCCGCCTGTGCGCCCACGCCACCGCCACCTTCAAGTACCTGCGCGCGCTGCCCACCTCGGGGCGCCACGCCAAGACGCTGCAGCCCGCAGCGCCACCCACGGAGACACCATGACCAACCACCGCATCGTCCTCGCCTCGCGCCCCGCCGCCGAGGCCACCGTGTCCAACTTCCGCCTCGAATCGGTCGAGCTGCCGCCGCTGAAGGAAGGCCAGGTGCTGGTGCGCAACCATTACCTCAGCCTGGACCCCTACATGCGCATGCGCATGAACGACGCCAAGAACTACGCCGCGCCGCAGGCCCTGAACGAGGTGATGATCGGCGGCACCGTGGGCGAGGTGGCCGAGTCGCGCCACCCGGGGTTCGCCGCCGGCGACAAGGTCGTGGGCATGGGCGGCTGGCAGGAATGGGTGGTCGTCGATGCCGGCACGCCGGGTGCCATGCGCAAGGTCGACACCACGCACATCCCGCTGTCGGCCTACCTCGGCGCGGTCGGCATGCCCGGCGTCACGGCCTGGGTCGGGCTCATCCACCTCATCGAGCCCAAGGCCGGCGAGACCATCGTCGTCGATGCCGCCAGCGGCGCCGTGGGCAGCGCCGTGGGTCAATTGGCGAAGTCGCGCGGCTGTCGCGCCGTGGGCATCGCCGGCGGCGCCGACAAGTGCGCCTACGTCGTCGACGAACTGGGCTTCGACGCCTGCATCGACTACAAGGCGCACCGCGACTTCGCCTCGCTGGCGGCGGCGCTGGACGCGGCGGCGCCGGGCGGCGTCGACGGCCTGTTCGAGAACGTCGGCGGCCTCATCTTCGACGTCGTGCTCTCGCGCATGAACGCCTTCGGCCGCATCGCGCTGTGCGGGCTGATCTCGGGCTACGAGGGCGAGTCGCTGGCCATCACCAACGCCCGGCTGCTGCTGACGCAAAGGCTCAAGCTCCAGGGCTTCATCGTCAGCGAGCACATGGCGCTGTGGCCCAAGGCGCTGCAGGAACTGGGCGGGCTGGTGGCCACCGGCAAGCTCAAGTACCGCGAGACCGTGGCGCCGAACCTGGCGGCGGCGCCCGAGGCCTTCCTCGGCCTGCTGAAAGGGCGCAACTTCGGCAAGCAGATCGTGAAGCTGACTTGAACTGGTCCTACCTGCGCTTCCATGAACTCGGCGTCGACAACCTCTACGACGCCCTGGCGTTGCGCTGCGCCGTCTTCATCCTGGAGCAGGGCGCCTTCCTGGACACCGACGGCGTCGACCGCCAGAGCGGCCACCTGCTGGGCCGCGACGAGGCCGGGGTGCTGCAGGCCTACCTGCGCATCGTGGACCCGGGGGTGAAGTACGAGGAGGCGTCGATCGGCCGCGTCATCACCTCGGCCGACAGGCGCGGTACCGGGCTGGGCAAGGCCTTGATGGCCGAGGGCATGGTGCGCTGTGCCGCCGCCTGGCCTGGACGGGCCGTGCGCATCAGCGCACAGTCGCGGCTGGAGCGCTTCTACGAAGGCTTCGGCTTCCGCCGCGCGCAAGCCGACCACATCGAAGACGGCATCCCCCACTGCGAGATGCTGTGGCTGCCCCCCACCGACTGAAGGAGGCCTGCATGCACGCCACCCACGAAGTCACCAACCAGGCGCGGCCGCTCGTCGGTGCCAACCTGTTCGAGATCAACAGTCCGCTGCGCGACGCACTGGCCGTGCATGCGCCGGACCTGGACCTGTCGCGCCTGCGCGCGCTGGGTGCCGAGGCCGGCTCGCCGGCGATGCAGGCGCATGCCCGGCTGGCCAACACCCACGCCCCGGTGCTGCACACCCACGACCGCCTGGGCCACCGCATCGACGAGGTCGAGTTCCACCCCAGCTACCACGCGCTGATGGCCTCGGCGCTGCGCCACGGCCTGCACGGCTCGCCGTGGACCGGGCCGGCCGGCGCGCACATCGAGCGCGCCGCCGCCTTCATGCTCTACACCGAGGCCGAGCCCAGCGTGCTGTGCCCGGTCTCGATGACGTATGCCGTGACCCCGGCGCTGCGTGCCAACCCGGCGCTGCAGGCGGCCTGGGGCGGCAAGCTGGCCAGCCGCGACTACGACGCCCGCTTCATCCCCTTCGAGCGCAAGACCGCGGTGACGATGGGCATGGGCATGACCGAGAAGCAGGGCGGCTCGGACGTGCGCGCCAACACCACGCGCGCCGAGCCCGACGGCGACGACGCCTGGGGCGCGCGCGTGCGCATCACCGGCCACAAGTGGTTCATGTCGGCGCCGATGTGCGACGCCTTCCTGGTCCTGGCGCAGGCCGCCGGCGGCCTGAGCTGTTATTTCCTGCCGCGCTGGCTGCCCGATGGCACGCGCAACGCCATCGCCATCCAGCGCCTGAAGCACAAGCTGGGCAACCACGCCAACGCCAGCAGCGAGGTCGAGTTCCACGGCGCCACCGCCTGGCGCGTCGGCGACGAGGGCCGCGGCGTGCCGCAGATCCTGACCATGGGCGCGATGACGCGGCTGGACTGCGCCCTGGGCACCGCCGGGCTGATGCGCCAGGCGCTGACGCTGGCCATCCACCACACGGCGCAGCGCGCCGCCTTCGGCAAGGCCTTGGTCGCACAGCCGCTGATGAAGAACGTGCTGGCCGACCTGGCCCTGGAAAGCGAGGCCGCGACGGCACTGGCCATGCGCCTGGCCGCGGCCGTCGACCGCACCGAGCAGACCGCGAACGACCACGAAGCCGTGATGCGGCGGCTGCTCACCCCGGTGGCCAAGTTCTGGATCTGCAAGCGCGGCAGCCACTTCGGCCAGGAGGCGATGGAATGCCTGGGCGGCAATGGCTACGTCGAGGAAGGCGGCGAGGGCGTGATGGCGCGCATCTACCGCGAGATGCCGCTCAACAGTATCTGGGAAGGCGCCGGCAACATCATGGCGCTGGACCTGCTGCGCGCCTTGCGCGGCGCCGACGTGGCGCCGGCGCTGGAACAT
The DNA here is from genome assembly GCA_903914615.1 of uncultured beta proteobacterium. Lineage (GTDB taxonomy): Bacteria > Pseudomonadota > Gammaproteobacteria > Burkholderiales > Burkholderiaceae_C > Rubrivivax. The sequence continues at coordinate 29,149 of CAIWPS010000598.1, forward strand.
GAATTCGCCCCCGCCCGCGGCCGCCATGCCGCCTTCGACCGTGCCGCCGACGGGGTGCTGCTGTGCGTGGCCGCAGGCACCGAAGAAGGCCAGGCACGCGGCCTGGCCCGCGACGTGGCGCTGGTGCTGCAGGCCAGCCTGCTGCATCGCCAGTCGCCGCAGGCGGTCTTCGACGCCTTCTGCGACACGCGCCTGGCGCAGGCCAGCGACGTCTTCGGCACGCTGCCGGCGCGCCACGACGCCGACGCCCTCGTCCACCGAGCCTACCCCCTGGAGACCCACTGATGGCCGCGCTGATCCTGCACCACTACGACGGTTCGCCCTTCGCCGAGAAAGCCAGACTGATGCTGGGCTACAAGGGCCTGGCCTGGCAGTCGGTGAAGATCCCGGTCATCTTGCCCAAGCCCGATGTGGTGGCGCTGACCGGCGGCTACCGGCGCACGCCCATCCTGCAGGCCGGCGCCGACGTCTACTGCGACACCGCGCTGATCGCGCAGGTGCTCGAGGCCCGGCAGCCCGCGCCCACGCTGTTCCCCGCCAGCGCGCCGCTGGCGCCGCTGCTGGCGCAATGGGCCGACAGCACGCTGTTCTGGACGGCCATCCCCTACACGATGCAGCCGGCAGGTCTGGCCGAGGTCTTCAAGGGCCTGCCGCCCGAGGCGCTGAAGGCCTTCGCGGCCGACCGCGCGCCCTTCACCGCCGGCATGCGTCGGCAGACCCTTGCCGACGCCACGGTGGCGCTGGCAGCGCACCTGGCGGCACTGGACGCGCAGCTGGCCGACGGCCGCGCCTTCCTCTTCGGCGCCGAGACCTCGATCGCCGACTTCTCGGTCGCGCATTGCCTGTGGTACGTGCGGCGCGGCGGGCCCGTGGGCGCCATCGTGGCGCGGCATGCGGCCCTGTCGGCCTGGCTCGATCGCGTGCTCGCCTTCGGCCATGGCCGGCCCGAGCCGCTGAGCAGCGCCCAGGCGCTGGAGATCGCCGCCGGGGCGGCGGCCTACGCGCCGGTCACGGTGCAGCCCGGCCTCGGCTTCGAGGCGGGCCAGGCAGTCACCGTCACACCCACCGACTACGGCCTCGACCCGGTGGCAGGTGCGCTGGTCGGGCTCACCGCCGACGAGGTGGTGGTGGCGCGTCGCGACGAGCGCGCCGGGCTCGTCCACGTCCACTTTCCGCGCATCGCGTACCAAGTCAAGAAGGAGCAGGCATGAGCGAGTGGCAGGGCCGCACCGCGGTCATCACGGGGGCGGCTTCCGGCTTCGGCCTGGAGGCCAGCCGCATCGCCGCGCGCCGCGGCATGAACGTCGTCATGGCCGACGTGCAGCAGGGCGCGCTGGACGCTGCTGCGGCCGAGGTCGAAGGCCTGGGCGCGAAGGTGCTGCCCTTCCGCCTGGACGTGTCCAAGGCCGCCGAGGTCGAGGCCCTGGGCGCGGCGACGGTCGCGCGTTTCGGCGCGCCGTCCTTCGTCTTCAACAACGCCGGCGTCGGCGCCGGCGGGCTGATCTGGGAGCACACGCTGAAGGACTGGGAATGGGTCGTCGGCGTCAACCTGATGGGCGTGGCGCACGGCGTGCGCGTCTTCACGCCGCTGATGCTGGCCGCCGCGGCGGTCGACCCGTCGTTCGAGGGCCACATCGTCAACACCGCCAGCATGGCCGGGCTGCTGAACGCGCCCAACATGGGCGTCTACAACGTCACCAAGCATGCCGTGGTGGCGATGAGCGAGACGCTGTACCAGGACCTGGCGCTGGTCAGCACCCGGGTCCACGCCCATGTGCTGTGCCCCTTCTTCGTGCCCACCGGCATCCACCAGAGCGAGCGCAACCGCCCGGCCGAGTTCCGGCAAGCCGCGGCGCCCACGCGCAGCCAGCTCATCGCCCAGGCCATGAGCGACCAGGCGGTGACCAAGGGCAAGGTGACGGCGGCGCAGGTGGCGCAGTTCGTCTACGACGCGATGGACGAGAACCGCTTCTACGTCTTCAGCCACCCGAAGTCGCTGGCCAGCGTGCAGACGCGGCTGGAAGACATCATGACGCCGCGCAACCCCACCGACCCCTTCGTTGCCCGGCCCGACATCGGCCAGCAGCTGCGCGCAGCGCTCAAGGGCGCCTGAGCCGGCTCAGCAGCCCAGCGCCACGGCCTGCAGCGGGCGGTTGCTCGCCGCGTCGGTGACGACGAAGACGACGCGCCTGGGGTGCGTGGCCTCGCCGGCCGACACTGTCAGCTGGGCGCGCCCGCCCAGCGTCGCCGGCCAGGCGGGCACCGGGCGATACAGCCGCACGACATGGTCGTGTCGCAGCGTTTCGCCGGCGTTCTCGCCCGCCTTCACCGCGCTCTGGTAGCCGTCTTCCAGCACCGCCCAGTAGCCGGCCAGGCGGGTCGGAGCGCCCTCCTTGGCGACGATGCTCGCGGTGACGAGGTCGCCTTCGCGCTCCAGCGCCACCGTCACCGGCCCGGCGTCGTGGGCGGCGGGCAGCCGCGGCCAGGTCTGCCAGTCACGGCCATCGACCCGCACCTGCGGCGTGTAGACCTGGCCGCTGCCGTCGGCGCGTGCCAGCTCGCGCTGGCGTGCCGTGCCTTCGGGGCTGGCGTAGCGGTCGGCCCAGCCGAGCTGGTCCCAGTAGTTGACGTGGAAGGCCAGGGCCAGCACGTCGGGGCGGCCCTTGAGCGTGGACAGCCAGCGGTCGGCCGGCGGGCAGGAGCTGCAGCCTTCCGAGGTGTAGAGCTCGACGACCGTCGGCGCCGTCGCGGCGGAGGCGGCGCGGCAAGTGGCCGCCGGGCCGGCCGATGCGGCGCCGGCCAGCGCCAGGCCGGTCGCGGCGAGCAGGGGGCTCAGGACGTTCATGGCAGTTTTCCCGAAGTGGACCAGGAAGTCGCGTCAGCGGCGACTATCTTTCATCGCCTGTCGCGCGGAACCGCGGGGCCACTGCCGTACAGTGCCGCGCCATGCGACAGCTGGCAGTGATCGGGGGTGGCCCCGCGGGTTTGATGGCCGCCGAGGCGGCGTGCGCGGCGGGCTGCGAGGTCGATCTCTACGATGCCATGCCCTCGGTCGGGCGCAAGTTCCTGCTCGCCGGCAAGGGCGGGCTGAACCTCACGCACAGCGAGCCTTTCGAGCCCTTCCTGGCCCGCTACGCCGACCGCTCACGGGCCCTGCGCCCGCTGCTGCAAGCCTTCGACGCCGACGCGCTGCGTGCCTGGGCCGACGGCCTGGGCGTGGCCACCTTCGTCGGCAGCTCGGGCCGGGTGTTTCCGCAGGACATGAAGGCTGCGCCGCTGCTGCGCGCCTGGCTGCATCGCCTGCGCGTGCAGGGCGTGCGGCTGCACATGCGCCACCGCTGGCGTGGCTGGGACACGGAGGGCGCGCTGCGCCTGGCCACACCCCAGGGCGAGCTGCGGCTGCGGCCCGACGCCACCGTGCTGGCGCTGGGCGGCGCCAGCTGGCCGCGGCTGGGCTCGGACGGCGCCTGGGTGCCCTGGCTGCGCGAGCGCGGCGCCGAGGTGGCAGCACTTGCACCGAGCAACTGCGGCTTCGACGTCGCCTGGAGCGAGCACTTCCGCCAGCGCCAGGCCGGCCAGCCCTTGAAGTCGGTGGCCATGGCCATCGGCTCTTGGCGGCAGCCGGGCGAGTTGGTCGTCACGGCCACCGGCGTCGAAGGCAGCCTGGTCTATGCCGCCTCGGCCACCTTGCGCGACACCATCGCGCGCGACGGCCACGCGGTGTTCCACCTCGACCTGCTGCCCGCACGCAGCCTGGACTGGGTGCAGCGCGAACTGGCGCACCCGCGCGGGCCGCGGTCGCTGGCCACGCACCTGAAGACGCGGCTGAACCTTTCGGGCGTCAAGGCGGCCCTGGTGTGGGAGCGCGTGCCCAAGGAGGCGCAAGCCGACCCGGCCCGCTTCGCCGCGCTGATCAAGGCCCTGCCCGTCACCGTGACGGCGCCGCGACCCGTCGAGGAGGCCATCAGCAGCGCCGGGGGCGTCTGCTTCGAGGCACTGGACGAGCGGCTGATGGTGCGTGCCGTGCCCGGCCTGTTCTGCGCCGGCGAGATGCTGGACTGGGAAGCGCCCACGGGCGGCTACCTGCTCACCGCCTGCTTCGCCAGCGGCCTGGCCGCAGGGCAGGGTGCGGCGGCCTGGCTGCGCACGATCGGCCCTTGGACCGGCCCTTAAACTGCGCGGCTTCGCGCCTTCCGGACCCCAGACTTCTTGGACAAGATCGTTCTGCAACTTGCCGCCGAGCTCAAGGCCCGGCCGGCCCAGATCCAGGTGGCCGTCGAGCTGCTCGACGGCGGTGCCACCGTCCCCTTCATCGCCCGCTACCGCAAGGAAGCCACAGAAGGCCTGGACGACGTCCAGCTGCGCGAACTCGAGACGCGCCTGGCCTACCTGCGCGAGCTCGAAGACCGCCGCGCGGCGGTGCTCAAGAGCATCGAAGAGCAGGGCAAGTTGAGCCCCGCACTGCGCGCACTGGTCGACGCCGCGCCGACCAAGCAGGAACTGGAAGACCTCTACCTGCCGTTCAAGCCCAGGCGCCGCTCCAAGGGCATGATCGCCCGCGAAGCCGGTCTGGAACCCCTGGCCGACAGGCTCTTCGCCGACCCGACGCTGGACCCGCTGGCGCAGGCTGCTGCCTTCATCAAGGCCGAGGCCGGATTCGCAGATGCGCACGCGGTGCTGGACGGCGTGCGCGACCTGCTCTCCGAACGCTGGGCCGAGGACGCTGCGCTGGTCGGCAAGCTGCGCGACTGGCTGTGGGACCAGGGCCTGCTGCAGAGCAGGCTCGTCGATGGCAAGGACGGCACGCACCCCGACGCCGCCAAGTTCCGCGACTACTTCGACTACGCCGAGCCCCTGCGCACCGTGCCCAGCCACCGCGCGCTAGCGGTCTTCCGCGGCCGCACGCTGGAGTGGCTGGACGCCAAGGTGGTGCTGGACGAGGAAGTCGTCCCCGGCCAGCCCGGGCTCGGCGAAGGCCGCATCGCCAGCCACCTGGGCTGGCGCCATGCCAAGCGGGCCGGCGACGAGCTCATCCGCAAGACCATCGCCTGGACCTGGAAGGTCAAGCTCAGCCTGAGCCTGGAGCGCGACCTCTTTGCCCGCCTGCGCGAGGCCTCGGAGACGGTGGCGATCAAGGTCTTTGCCGACAACCTGCGCGACCTGCTGCTGGCCGCACCCGCGGGCAAGCGCGTCGTGATGGGCCTGGACCCGGGCATCCGCACCGGCGTGAAGGTGGCGGTGGTCAGCGACACCGGCAAGGTGCTGGCCACGCACACGGTCTATCCGCACGAACCGCGCTGCGACTGGGAGGGCTCGCTGCACGCCCTGGGCCGGCTGGTGGCCACGCATGGCGTGAACCTCATCGCCATCGGCAACGGCACCGCCAGCCGCGAGACCGACAAGCTCGCGGGCGAGCTGATCCAGCGCGTGCAGCAGCTGGCGCCCGGCGTGGCCATCGAGAAGGTCGTCGTCAGCGAGGCCGGCGCCTCGGTCTATTCGGCCAGCGAGTTCGCGAGCAAGGAACTGCCCGAGCTGGACGTCAGCCTGCGTGGCGCAGTGAGCATCGCGCGGCGGCTGCAGGACCCGCTGGCCGAGCTGGTGAAGATCGACCCCAAGAGCATCGGCGTCGGCCAGTACCAGCACGACGTCAACCAGGGCGGGCTGGCGAAGTCGCTGGACGCGGTGGTCGAGGACTGCGTGAATGCGGTCGGCGTCGACCTGAACACGGCTTCGGCGCCGCTGCTGGCGCGCGTGTCGGGCCTGTCGGCCGCGGTGGCGGCCAGCATCGTGCGCTGGCGAGATGCGCAAGGCGCCTTCCGCAACCGCCGCCAGCTGCTGGAGGTGACCGGGCTGGGCCCGCGCACCTTCGAGCAGGCGGCGGGCTTCCTGCGCATCCGCGACGGCGACGATCCGCTGGACATGACCGGCGTCCACCCCGAGACCTACCCCGTGGTGCAGAAGCTGCTAGCCGCCACCGGCCGCCCCGTGGCCGAGCTGATGGGCCGCGCCGAAGTGCTGCGCACGCTCAAGCCCGAGGCCTTTGCCGATGAGCGCTTCGGCGTCATCACCGTCAAGGACATCCTGGCCGAACTGGAAAAGCCCGGCCGCGACCCGCGACCGGACTTCAAGGTGGCGCGCTTCAACGACAGCGTCAGCGACATCAAGGACCTGCAGCCGGGCATGCTGCTGGAAGGCACGGTCAGCAACGTCGCCCAGTTCGGCGCCTTCGTCGACCTGGGCGTGCACCAGGACGGCCTGGTGCACGTGAGCCAGCTCAGCCACAAGTTCGTCAGCGACGCCCGCGAGGTCGTCAAGACCGGGCAGGTGGTGAAGGTGCGCGTGCTTGAGGTCGACCTGGCGCGCAAGCGCATCTCGCTGACGATGAAGCTCGACGCGCCGGCCCCGCCTCCGCGGGGGGCGGGCGGCGACAACAAGTTCAGGCCCGCCGCGCGCGGCGAGCAGCCGCGACGCGCACCCGAACCCACGGGCGTGAGCGCGATGGCGGCGGCGTTTTCCAAGCTGCAGACGCGGCGCTGAGGCCGGGGCAGCACAGGCGGTGAAGGCGCTGCAGGTACTTGCCGGACCGCGGGCGCGCGAGCAGCTGCGCCGGCACGGCCTGTCGCCCGCGGACGTGCGCGTGATCCCGGCCGCTGCGGGCGGCCCCAAGGGGCTGGCGCTGCTGCCGCTGGACCGCTTTCTGTTCGGCCACTGGCTGGGGCAGGGCGGCCCCACGGTGCATCTGCTGGGGGCCTCCATCGGCGCCTGGCGCATGGCCTGCGCCTGCCTGCCCGATGCCGACGCCGCGCTGGCGCAGCTGGGCGAGGACTACATCACACAGCAGTACGAGCATTCGCCCGGCCGCCCGCCGACGCCCACCGAGGTCAGCCGCACCTTCGGCCGCAAGATCGAGCGGCGGCTGGGCGCGCGCGCCGCCGAGGTGCTGTCGCACCCGCAGCGCCGACTGCATGTCTTCACCAGCCGCGGCCGCGGGCTGCTGCGCCGCGAAGGCCGGCTGCGCTCGCCGGTGGGCTACCTGGGCGCCTTCGCGGCCAACGCGCTGAGCCGCCGCGCTCTGGGAGGCTGGATCGAACGCGTCGTTTTCGGCGACACCCGCGACCCGCTGCCGGTGCCGCTGACCGATTTCCGCAGCGTGCACCTGCCGCTTCGCGCCGACAACCTGGCGCCGGCCGTGCTGGCCAGCTGCTCGATCCCGTTCTGGCTCGACGCCGTACCGCGCATTCCCGGCGCGCCGCCCGGCGCCTACTGGGACGGGGGCATCACCGACTACCACCTGCACCTGAACTACGCCGCGATGGGCGAGGGGCTGGTGCTCTACCCGCACTTCCAGGCCCGCGTCGTGCCCGGCTGGCTCGACAAGGCCTGGAAGCGCCGCCACCGCGCCAGCCCGGCGCTGGACAACCTGGTGCTGCTGGCGCCCCACCCCGACTGGCTGCGCACGCTGCCGAACGGCAAGCTGCCCGACCGCGGCGACTTCAAGGCCTACGGCGACGACCACGCGGCGCGCCAGCGCGACTGGCGCCGTGCCCTGGCCGAAAGCCAGCGCCTGGCCGATGAGTTCGAGCAACTCGTCTCGTCTTCGGCTGCCGTCGAAGCGCTGCCCTTGGTCTGAGCAGGGGCCGTCGGCTAAACTCGCTCCACCCTGCAACCTACAAGGAACGGGAAAGGCATCATGGTTATGACACCGCGGACTACCCGGCGCTTCTTCACCGAGGCTTGATCGGTCGCGCTGTCACACCCACTTTTCCCCTGACAAAGCGCGGCACCCCCCGCGCTTTGCTGTTTTCTGGAGGCACTCGAACATGGTCCACATCACGTTGCCGGACGGCTCCCGGCGGGATTTCGAAGGCCCCGTCACGGTGGCCGAGGTGGCCGCATCGATCGGCGCCGGCCTGGCCAAGGCGGCGCTGGCCGGCCGCGTCGACGGCAAGGTCGTCGACACCAGCCACCGCATCGACCACGACGCTGCGCTTGCCATCGTCACCGACAAGGACGCGGACGGCCTGGAGGTCATCCGCCACAGCACGGCGCACCTGCTGGCCTATGCCGTGAAGGAGCTGTTCCCCGAGGCCCAGGTGACCATTGGCCCGGTGGTCGAGAACGGGTTCTACTACGACTTCGCCTACAAGCGCCCCTTCACGCCCGAGGACCTGGCGGCGATCGAAAGGCGCATGGGCGAGCTCGCTGCGAAAAACGAACCCATCGTTCGCCGCGTGCTGCCCCGCGACGAGGCGGTGGCCTACTTCAAGGGCCTGGGCGAGCACTACAAGGCCGAGATCATCGGCAGCATCCCGGCCGGCGAAGACGTCTCGCTGTACCGCGAGGGCACCTTCGAGGACCTCTGTCGCGGGCCCCACGTGCCCAGCACCGGGCGCCTCAAGCACTTCAAGCTGATGAAGGTGGCTGGAGCGTATTGGCGCGGCGACCAGGCCAACGAGCAGCTGCAGCGCATCTACGGCACCGCCTGGGCCAGCAAGGACGAGCTGCAGGGCTACCTGCGCATGCTGGAAGAAGCCGAGAAGCGCGACCACCGCAGGCTCGGCCGCGAGCTGGACCTCTTCCACCTCGACGAGTTCAGCCCCGGCATGGTCTTCTGGCACCCCAAGGGCTGGACGGTGTGGCAGGAGGTGGAGCAGTACATGCGCCGCGTCTACCGCGACAACGGCTACCAGGAGGTCAAGGGCCCGCAGATCATCGACCGCTCGCTGTGGGAGAAGTCGGGCCACTGGGAGAAGTACCGCGACGCGATGTTCACGACGGAGTCGGAAAAGCACGACTACGCCATCAAGCCGATGAACTGCCCCGGCCACATCCTGATCTTCAAGCAGGGCATCAAGAGCTACCGCGACCTGCCGCTGCGCTACGGCGAATTCGGCCAGTGCCACCGCAACGAGCCCACCGGCGGCCTGCACGGCATCATGCGCGTGCGCGCCTTCACGCAGGACGACGGCCACATCTTCTGCACCGAGGACATGATCCTGCCCGAGTGCGTGGCCTACACGGCGCTGCTGCAGAAGGTCTACAAGGACTTCGGCTTCACCGACATCATCTACAAGGTGGCCACGAGGCCGGCCGCGCGCATCGGCAGCGATGCCATCTGGGACAAGGCCGAACACGCGCTGATGGAGAGCCTGCGCCAGAGCGGCTGCGACTTCGTCATCTCGCCCGGCGACGGCGCCTTCTACGGCCCGAAGATCGAGTACACGCTGAAGGACGCCATCGGACGCCAGTGGCAGTGCGGCACGATGCAGGTCGATTTCTCGATGGCCGAGCGGCTGGACGCGGTCTACGTGGCCGAGAGCGGCGAGCGCCGCCACCCGGTGATGCTGCACCGGGCCATCGTCGGCAGCCTGGAGCGTTTCATTGGCATCCTCATCGAACAGCATGCCGGCGCGCTGCCCGTCTGGCTGGCGCCGGTGCAGGTGGTGGTGAGCTCGATCACCGACCAGCAGGCCGATTACGCCGCCGAGGTGGCGAAAATGCTGCAAAAACAAGGCGTTAGAACCCACCTCGACCTGCGCAACGAGAAAATTAACTATAAAATCCGCGAGCATTCAATGCAGAAGGTCCCGTTCATCCTGGTCGTCGGCGACAAGGAGAAGGCAAACGGGGCCGTTGCCGTGCGCGCCCGGGGCCATCAAGACCTGGGGGTCGTGCCGCTGACCGACTTCGCAAAGAAGATCGAGAGCGACATCGCCACCAAGGCCTAATCCCGCCCAGGCGCGCGTTCATTTTTTGCGTGGCCCGTCTGCCTTCGGGTTGCATCAGGAGCTGGAACCATCGCTACTTTCATGGACCGCCGCGTCCCCAACGCGGAACGCAAGCACAGGCTGAACCGGGAGATCATGGCGCTGAACGTGCGCCTGAACGGGGTTGAAAACGAGCCCTTGGGCATCGTCAGCACGCTGGAGGCGTTGCGCATGGCGGGGGAACTGGACGTCGATCTGGTCGAGATCGCGGCCACGGCTGATCCCCCGGTGTGCCGGTTGATGGACTACGGCAAGTTCAAGTACCAGGAACAGAAGAAGGCGGCCGAGGCCAAGTCCAAGCAGAAGGTCATCGAGATCAAGGAAGTCAAGTTCCGTCCGGGCACCGACGACGGCGACTACCACATCAAGATGCGCAACCTGCGCCGCTTCATTGCCGAAGACGGCGACAAGGGCAAGGTCACGCTGCGCTTCCGCGGCCGCGAGATCACCCACCAGGACATCGGCATGCGGATGCTGGAACGCATCCGCGACGAGCTGGCCGACGTGGCGATGGTCGAGCACATGCCCAAGCTGGAAGGGCGCCAGATGATCATGGTGCTGGCGCCGAAGAGGAAGTAGTTCGAATTGAAGGATTTCGCTGCCGCGGTCTGGTCACCGCGGCTGCGAGAAGAAGCGGCTGCAGGCCAGCAAGTACGTCGGAAGCCCGGCGTCGCCTGCAGCAGCAAACGAAGAAGGAGCAGTCATGCCCAAGATGAAGACCAAGAAGAGCGCGGCCAAGCGGTTCCGCGTGCGTCCGGGGGGTACCGTCAAGCGCGGTCAGGCGTACAAGCGCCACATCCTCACCAAGAAGACGACGAAGAACAAGCGCCACCTGCGTGGCCCGGCCAACGTGCACGAGACCAACATGGGGCACATCGCTGCGATGCTGCCCTTTGCCGGCCTCTGACCTCACCCACAACGCACTAGGAGCAAGACATGCCTCGCGTCAAACGTGGTGTCACCGCACACGCCCGCCACAAGAAGATCCTCGCCCTCGCCAAGGGCTACCGCGGCCGCCGCAAGAACGTCTTCCGCATCGCCAAGCAGGCGGTGATGAAGGCCGGGCAATACGCCTACCGCGACCGCCGCACCCGCAAGCGGGTGTTCCGCCAGCTCTGGATCGCGCGCATCAACGCCGCGTCCCGGGGCCTGGGGCTGACCTACAGCAAGTTCATGGCCGGCCTGAAGAAGGCCAACATCGACATCGACCGCAAGGTGCTGTCGGACATGGCCATCCACGACCCGGCTGCCTTCAGCAGCATCGTCGACAAGGTGAAGGCTCAGCTGGCTTGATCCCCTCGCCACCCGGCTGCGGCCGGGTGGCGACCCAAGCGCATGAAGGCCGTCACCTGTGGGCGGCCTTTTTTTGTTTTGTCGGACATGAACGAACTCGATCAACTGGTCTCGTCGGCACAGGCCGACTTCGATGTCGCGCCGACCCCGGCCGAGCTCGAGAATGCCAAGGCCCGCTACCTCGGCAAGAGCGGCCGTGTGACCGAGCTGCTGAAGGCGCTCGGCGCTTTGCCCTTCGAGGCCAAGAAGGCACGCGGCGCCGAGATCAACCAGGCCAAGGCGCGCATCGAGGCGGCGCTGCAGGCGCGGCGCGAAGCCCTGGCCGAGGCCGAGCTGCAAGCCCAGCTGCGTGCCGAGGCGCTGGACGTGACCCTGCCCGGCCGCCAGCGCGGCATCGGCGGCCTGCACCCCGTGAGCCGCACCATCGAGCGCATCGAGGCCATCTTTGCCAGCATGGGCTTCGACGTCGCCGAAGGCCCGGAGATCGAAACCGACTGGATGAGCTTCACGGCGCTCAACAACCCCGAGAACCACCCGGCGCGCTCGATGCAGGACACCTTCTACGTCGACCTGAAGGACGAGCAGGGCCGCTGGCTCAACCTGCGCCCGCACACGAGCCCGATGCAGGTGCGCTATGCCCGTGCCCACGCGGCGCGCTGCGCCGGCATGGACCCGATGCCCGAGATCCGCGTCATCGCCCCGGGCCGCACCTACCGCGTCGACAGCGACGCCACGCACTCGCCGATGTTCCACCAGTGCGAGGGCCTGTGGATAGGGCAGAACATCAGCTTCAAGGACCTGAAGTTCGTCTTCAGCGACTTCGTGCGGCAGTTCTTCGAGACCGACGATTTCGACGTCCGATTCCGGCCCAGCTTCTTCCCCTTCACCGAGCCCAGCGCCGAGATCGACATCGCCTTCCGCAGCGGCCCGCTGGCCGGCCGCTGGCTGGAGGTCGCGGGCTCGGGCCAGGTGCACCCGAACGTCGTCCGCAACTACGGCCTCGACCCTGAACAGCACATCGGCTTCGCCTTCGGCATGGGCCCGGACCGCCTGGCGATGCTGCGCTACGGCATCGACGACCTGCGGCTGATGTTCGACGGCGACCTGCGCTTCCTGCAGCAATTCAACTGACCATGCAATTCCCCGAATCCTGGCTGCGCGAGTTCTGCAACCCGCCGCTCTCCACCCAGCAACTGGCCGACCTGCTGACGATGTCGGGCCTGGAGGTCGAGGACCTGCGGCCGGTCGCGCCGCCCTTCCACGGCGTCGTCGTGGCCGAGATCCTCAGCGCCGAGCCGCATCCCCAGTCCGATCGCCTGCGCTTGTGCCGCGTGGATGCCGGTTCGCAGCACTCGGCGGCCGGCCCGCTGCAGATCGTCTGCGGTGCGCCCAACGCCCGTGCGGGCCTGCGCGTGCCGCTGGCTCTCGCCGGCGCCGAACTGCCACCCGGCGACGACGGCAAGCCCGTCGGGATCGATGTCAGCAAGGTGCGCGGCGTCGAGAGCTTCGGCATGCTGTGCTCGGCGCGTGAACTGAAGATCGCCGACGACCACGGGGGCCTGCTCGAACTGGCGGCCGATGCGCCTGTCGGCGCCGACCTGCGTGGCTGGCTCAGGCTCGACGACACGGTCTTCACCCTCAAGCTCACACCCAACCTGGCGCATGCGCTGAGCGTCTTCGGCATCGCGCGCGAGGTCTCGGCGCTGACCGGCGCGCCGCTGTGCACGCCGGTCATCTCGCCCGTCGCCCCGGCGCATGACGAGCGGGTGCCGGTCGATGTGCAGGCCCCGGAGCTCTGCGGCCGCTTCTCCGGCCGCGTCGTGCGTGGCGTGGACACCCGGGCAGCGACGCCGGCCTGGATGGTCGATCGCCTGGCGCGCTGCGGCCAGCGCAGCGTCAGCGCGCTGGTCGACATCTCGAACTACGTCATGTTCGAGTTCGGCCGTCCAACCCACATCTTCGACCTCGACAAGATCCACGAGAAGCTCGTCGTGCGCTGGGGCCGCCCCGGCGAGACGCTGCAGCTGCTCAATGGCAACACCGTCGAGCTCGACGGCAGCGTCGGCGTGATTGCCGACGCGCAGGGCGTGGAGTCGCTGGCCGGCATCATGGGGGGCGAGGCGACCGCAGTGTCCGACGCGACGCGCAACGTCTACGTCGAGGCCGCCTTCTGGTGGCCCGAGGCCGTGGCCGGCCGTTCGCGGCGCTACAACTTCGCCACCGACGCCGGCCACCGCTTCGAACGGGGTGTCGACCCTGCGCTGACCGCCGTCCACATCGAACACATCACCCGGCTCATCATCGACATCTGCGGCGGCCAGGCCGGCCCCCTGGATGACCAGACCCTGCGCTTGCCCGAGGCCACGCCGGTGGCGCTGCGCGTGGACCGCGCCGCACGGCTCATCGGCATGCCGCTGACGCAGGCGCAGTGCGCCGATGTCTTCCGCCGACTGGGCCTTCAGTTCAGCGAGGTGCCTGGCGTGCTGACCGTGACGCCGCCGAGTTGGCGCTTCGACCTGAAGATCGAGGAAGACCTGGTCGAGGAGGTCATCCGCGTCATCGGCTACGACAAGCTGCCCGCCTCGCCGCCCGTGGCGCCGGTGACGGCGCGCGTACGGCGCGAGGCCCGCCGCAGCGCGAACGCCGTGCGCCACGCGCTGGCCGACCTGGGCTACCAGGAGACGATCAACTTCGCCTTCGTCGAAGAGCGGTGGGAGCATGAGCTGGCGGGCAACCCCGACCCCATCAAGGTCCTCAACCCGATCGCCGCGCCGCTGGCGGTGATGCGGTCCAGCCTCGTCGGCAGCCTGGTGCAGGTGCTGCGCCACAACCTGGCGCGCAAGGCGCCGCGCGGGCGCGTCTTCGAGATCGGCCGCGTCTTCAGGCGCAACCCCGAGGCGACGGCGGGCCCGCTGGCGGTGGCGGGCGTCGACCAGCCCGTTCGCGTGGCCGGCCTGGCCTGGGGTGCGGCCGACGGCCTGCAATGGGGCCGCAAGGAACAGGACGCCGACTTCTTCGACCTGAAGGGCGATGTCCAGGCCCTGCTGGCGCCGCACCGCGCCGTCTTCGTGGCCGACAGCCACCCGGCCCTGCACCCCGGTCGCTGCGCCCGGGTGGAAGTCGACGGGCGCGCGATCGGCCACATCGGCCAGTTGCACCCGCGCTGGCGCCAGGCCTACGAGTTGCCGCAGGCACCGGTGCTGTTCGAACTGGACCTGGACGCGGTGCTCGACACGCCCGTGCCGCAGTACCGCGGCGTGTCGCGACAGCAGGCCGTGCTGCGCGACGTGGCCCTGGTGGTGCGCGACGACGTTTCGCACGACGCCCTGATGCAGCCGCTGCGCGCAGACCCGGCCGGCCTGGTCCGTTCGGCGACCCTGTTCGACATCTACAAGCCCGCGGCGCCCGCCTCCGGGCTGCTGGCCGGCGAGCGCAGCCTGGCCGTGCGGCTGGAACTGCTGGACTCCGAAGCCACGCTCACCGACGAACGCATCGAAGCCGCGGTCGGCGCGGCCGTGCTGCGCGCTGAACTCGCATGCGGGGCGCGCCTGCGCACCTGAGAGGACAAGACGACATGGTTGCCGAGGACACCCCGAACGAGCCGCTGATCCTGCCGTCGCTGGAGACACCGACACTGACCAAGGCCGAGCTGGCCGAACTGCTCTTCGACCGCCTGGGCCTCAACAAGCGCGAGAGCAAGGACATGGTGGAGGCCTTCTTCGAGATCGTCCACGGTACGCTCGTGGCCGGCCAGGACGTCAAGCTCTCGGGCTTCGGCAACTTCAACATCCGGCGCAAGGCGCCGCGCCCGGGGCGCAATCCGCGCACCGGCGAGGCCATTCCCATCAAGGCCCGAAACGTCGTGACCTTCCACGCCAGCCACAAATTGAAATCGATCGTGCAAGGCGACACCCCTCCCGACGGAGACTTCGAGTAGAGTCTAGATAAACTCCCCGATCCCATTGATTTCAATGGAGAAATTGCTCCCGGCCATACCGCCAAAACGCTACTTCACGATCGGTGAGGTGAGCGAGCTTTGCGGCGTCAAGCCTTATGTGCTGCGCTACTGGGAGCAGGAGTTCACGCAGCTCAAGCCGATGAAGCGGCGCGGCAACCGGCGCTACTACCAGCACCACGAGGTGCTGCTCATCCGCCGCATCCGCGACCTGCTTTACGACCAGGGCTTCACCATCATCGGTGCCCGCAACCGGCTTGGCGACGCCCCCGGCGGACCCGCCATCGCCGCGCTGGACGACGACGAGATCGACCGCTTGCCAGCGGTCGAGCCCGTGGCGGCTGCGCTGCCGACAGTGGCCGCAGGGACGCCCGCGGAACCCCTGCATCTGCGCGCCGAGTTGCTGTCGATCCGCGAGCTGCTGTCGGCCTGAGGGCCGGTCGCCACGCTATAATGCGAAGCTCAGTCGGGGTGTAGCGCAGCCTGGTAGCGCACTTGCATGGGGTGCAAGGGGTCGCGAGTTCGAATCCCGCCACCCCGACCATATCGAATCAACGGGCTAGCTTTCTCATCGGAGCTAGCCCGTTTGGCTTTCCGGGCCTTGCGCGTGGGCCCACGCGGGAAGCGACGGCACGCGCGATCACCGGGAGTCGGCCTTGAGCATGGCTTGCAAACTCGGGCATCTGCGACGCCGGCTTCCGAACCTGCGGGCCTTGGCCCTGGCCGGCCTGGCCGTCTGCATGATGGCGCGGTCGCAGGTTGCCGAGGTCGCGAGCCCCGGGCCTCGCGAGGCCAAGGCCAACCACTTCAACGACCCCTTCTTGCAGGTCACGGGCGGCATCGCCGATTGTCCGGTGCCTGAAGGCCCGGAGATCAC